>CBIHME010000081.1:0-4096 GCA_966210965.1 uncultured bacterium | reverse complement strand
TTGTTTGACGGGATTGCCTATCAGATCAAGGAGGACGACAAGTATACACATCGATTCTCGCAGGATATCCAAGATATCATTGCTAGTCGACATGTGCAGTGGCGTGCTATCCAGCAAGAAATCAAGGTAATGATTTATCCAGTTAAGTTGTAGGAGTGTTATGGATATCATGTTGATGGTGATTCTTATCATCGTAGCAGTCGCTGCTGTGGCCGTTACGGTCACCGTTGTCGTCAGACGGCGCGGCGAGAAAGTACAAAATAAACTGTACTTGAACAACCAACAAGATCAAACCGCCAAACCAGACGAGCCGATTGTCGACGCTAAACAGGTCGAACGGTACTTGTCGCTACACGAAAGTGATCACAATGATTTCATGCAGCTTTTTGCAACACGACGAGGTGAGTTTGACTCCTTCATCGAGACCGGACGCGGCGCGCCTTCATTGCTGCTCGAGCACCTACATCAGCTTGATGAGCACATCGAAATGCAAATCAACGAAGACAACGACTGGATGCGGCATTTTTCGCCCCAAGAACGCCAGCAAGTCGCAGGTCATCATCGCCAGTGGCGCACCTACCAGGCCAACGTCGAATATATGATCCGACAATTGTCTTGAGGCGACTTTCACTTGCCGTATCAATCAGGAAGAACTCCACAGTTCATCTTGCGTACCTTTTGCCACCCCGGAAATTCCGGGGTGTTTTACTATGCATAATACTTACGTATTTAATATTTAAACAATATACTTGTTTAAATTCGTAACTTATGTTTAGCTTATAGCATTTTAAAGGAGCCCTAAGGTGTTAATGCTAAAAATGAAGCAGTCTTATGTAGTGCGTATCTATGCTGTATTGTTTATTGTCGTGTCGCTCGCTACTGCCACCTTCATTGCTAGCAACGTATCGTTTGCTCAGTCAAGCCCTGCTGGCAACTGGATGACCGCACAAGACTTTACGTTGAAATTGCATGCAAATCAGGACTATGAGTCATTTTACGATCCAAGGTGTACCTATCGCGACGTACAATTACATACGAGACAGTTTAGGTATGTATTCGATGGTCTTTTAACCCCCGAGTGCGTCTACGAGATGGGTGACTGGCGGTATGCGCTGACGCAGTATCCATATGAGGGATCATATTACTATCACTACGACGCAAGGAGTTTTGTTATTAATATGGACGGTAGCGACAGGATGTATAAGGTTACGAATTTGACCGATCATATCAAACCAATCGTCGTTCCAAATTCGAAAAGTATTATCAAAACGATGGCCATCGGTTTTCCTGGTGCTGACGGTGTGCGGATATATAAAAACATTCTTGAACGCATCACACCCAGCTACGATGAAACGTACGAGGCAAATCTTTCCTCACCTGACTTTACGTTTAAACGAGATAATGGAATCTTGCAGCCAGTTGGACGAATGGCCGTCTCATCGAACGGAAAATGGCTTGTATTTGAAGCGGTCAATATCGGTCTCGTCCGCTTGAATCTTGATACGTACGAAATGAAGCGTTTTGCGCCCGCAATGCAACTGCGACAGGCTGGCTATGATCATTTCATACGTTTTGATATTAGTGCTGACGGATCTAAAGTTGTCGTAGCGGGATCCGGATATCCTTTTGGTGTCTATGACATAAATGAATCCTGCGGAGATAAGAACCTCACATTTTATTCTGACAAATTAACTAATCTTGCAACTCCCTGTTCAATGCGTCATTTAGGCGATGAACTGCGGAGGATGCAAGTTGGTTTTAGGTATATTGGCGATGTCGAGTTTCAAAAGGACGGCGACGAAATGAATATATTTTTAGTTGCTACAACAGGGTACGGCTCTTACTCGTCGGGAAAATATACTCTACGCGCCAAAGATAACTTGTCTAATTTTCGTCTTGACTACCTTGCTCTCGGGGATTCATTTTCTAGTGGCGAAGGAGATACTCGGGTTGAGTACGGAAAGAAGTTTTATCTACCAGGGACGGACGTAGATGGCGACGATGAAACACCCCGAGAAAAGTGCCATATCAGCAGTCGTTCGTATCCATTTTTTCTAAAGCAGGCGATGAATTTGTCGAATGAGGCGATGTCATCTGTCGCTTGTTCGGGTGCTGAAATGGGTAAGGACTACGTAGTTGACAGTGACGGCTCTAAATATAAGGGACAGAATAAGCGGTTATCTGCGTATGAAAGTGACATTGTTAAGTTGAAGTTTGATGCATTAGAGAAATATATTCCGGGTCGCGTGCAGCAACTGGAGTTTATTGAAAGATATAAGCCGCGCGCTATAACGATCACGGGTGGCGGCAATGATGTTGGATTTGGTGAGGTTATAAGAAGCTGCATCCTCTCTAATTATTATTCGTGTCTATACAGTTCAACGGAATCCGGCAAAGCAGCAATTGGACAAGGAATAGCAAATCAATATTACAGACTGAATGATTTATTCGCTCGAATTAAAAAAATTTCGCCTGATACGAAGATCTACGCTGTAGGGTATCCCCAATTTGTGGATGACAAGTCTGCCGTTTGCGCGCTAAATGTCCCCATAAGTCAGAGTGAGCGCAAAATGATAAATGAGTCGGTAGCATATCTGAATCAGGTAATTAAGGCTGCTGCGATATATTCGGATGTGAAATTTATCGATATCGAAAATAGCCTTGATGGGCATAAACTTTGTGAAAAAGGTACAGCGTACGTTACTGGTTTGGCGTTGGCGAGACAAATCGCTTTTGACAGTACGGTCATTAACCATAGTGAATTGCAGGAAAGTTTTCACCCAAATAGAAACGGACATAAGCTCATGGCGGATGCTATAGATAAGAAGTTAAGCTCGCAGTCTTTGATGGACTATGCTGATTATCCAATGCAAACAGAGGCGACTGGACCATTGCGATTAGTGGCACCACCCGAGTATTTTGCAAAGTCGATGGAAAATGCGACGAAGAGTTACCGCAAGGATACCGTCATTTCACGTAACTATGTTCAAAAATCATCAAGTTTAGCGATATTCGATATTCGCTTTGGGGGATTTGCGCCCAATTCAGCAGTGAAGGTTGAGAATCATTCTGATCCTATCGTCCTAGGTACTTATATGGCTGATGAAAATGGATTCTTATCCGCAGATATTGCCGTCCCAGATAATGTACCCGCAGGTTTCCACACACTCCACCTTATTGGCGTATCTGATTCGGGTGAGAATGTAGATATATGGCAGGGGGTGGAGGTCCGCGGTGTAGAAGGCGATATTGATGAAGATGGTGTTGCGGATGACGTGGATGGCTGTCTTTACGTAACTGAGGCTGGGAAAGATATTGACGATGACGGGATTGATGATGCATGTGACGGAATGATAGATGCGATTGTCCAAGAAGAAGTTTTTGGGGATTCAAACGCCAATAAGCAGATTGAACCGATTGCGATAGAAGAATCGCAAGGAAACGTTGGCGCTGGTAGTATTGGTACTACAACTAATCAGGTGAGGTCTATGCAGAATGAGGTTAATAAGATATTTGCTACACCATTTTCCACTAATCATTTACAGCCCGCCAATAGCGTATCTCATGTAAAGGGGCTTCATTATGTTATTGCAGGTGCAATCGTCTCAATAGTAATTCTTGTATGGGCGATTAAGGGGTATAGTAATAGCAATAGAATGTAACAAATAGTACACCAGGAAGATTTGATGACGAAAAAACTAAAAAATACCCCAGGGATTGGTCGAAAAATAATAGATCGAGTTAACTGGAATAAGCGTGAAGTATTAGCGATCGCGATCCTGTTTACTGCAATGATAACGCTATTGAGTCTAGGTTTGTACTCGCAACATACTAGCAAGGCCGACAGAGAGGATGTAGTAAGAATGCGCCATATAACGCAGATGATTCGCGACAAATTGATTGGCGCAGGATCGAATGTTAAATGGTTAGATCGTAGTCATTGTAGTGTCATACCTATGAAGTCATTTGGCGAAAAGGTTGAATATTCTTGCACGGCTAGTTATCGCTGGTCTGGACTAGTTCGTGATCAAGACGATATTGATAGTAAAATAAATTTACATAAGCAAGTTTTGAGTGATATTGAAGATGTCATTAT
>CBIHME010000080.1:0-4129 GCA_966210965.1 uncultured bacterium | reverse complement strand
GTGAAAATATCACCTAAGTACTGGTAGAGGTCGACAATTTCTGGTGTTTGTTCGCCGAAGCGTCGAATCATGCTGCTATCGAGGCGCTGTTTGTTTTGGAGTAATTTTGCTACTGATGTGACTCCGTAATCTTCACGCATCACCATTTTGCCCGGTCCTAAGATGTCTACCGCCAAAGGAAGTACCTTGTCGACTGAACGGGTCCAGACGGATTCAGGTGTTACTTGTGCTTCGTATTCGACAAGCAGGCTTGCCGTGTACGGAGGTAGAATGTCTATTAACTGCCGAAGTGCATCTTGTTCGCGAACGTGCTTATCTAATAATTCTTGGTCGGATAGATTATATGTCGGCGTATCCCCAACACAAATCTCGGGGAAGTCATGGACGCTTGCGTACTGGGAGATTAAGCCTTTGTCGAGCTCGGGACGAAGTTCATTTGCAAGTTCGACCGCAACGATGCCAAGCATAAGACTATGTTCGGCGTCATTTTCTCGATGGTGTTCGTGGTAGCGCGGGACGCGCTCAACTCCGGCGTACTGTATACAAATGTCAGCCAAGGTAATGCATATCTTGCCCATGCGCTCTGTCGATAAAGATCTTTCACTTGTATTTTGCTCAAATTTTGTTGCAGGCAGATATTCTTGTGTTGTCATTTATAGATTGTCCTTTACATCTTTTATAGGGAACACTTACGACTTTATCGTGCTATTATTGTTCTGAATAGAAAATACATTTTGACTCAAATACTATTGACATGCATCATATTCAACATTACATACTGACGAAATTATCGGTCACAAAATGGGCTCGGTTTAGTGAGATGCGACCACCCAAGGTTGACAGTAATGCCTACAGTTATCATTTGAAACTGCTTCAAAAGCAAGGATTGGTTGAAAAGCATTTGGAAAAGGGCTATCGCCTAAGTCCGAAAGGGATGACGCAAGTCGACAGGATGAGCACAAACGAGTTGCAGATGCGACTCCAGCCAAAGATAATTACTATGTGTGTGATTCGAAACGAGAAAGATGAGGTGATGCTGCTTGCGAAAAGTAAACAGCCGTTCATCAAGGCTTGGACGTTTGCGAGCGGAAAGTTTCATATGGAAGACGGGAGTGTTCGTGCGGCAATGGTTCGGGAAATCGCAGAGCGTGTTGACATAGCGCCTAACGAGACTCTGAATCATGTCGCAGACGTATATATTAATGCTTCAATTAGTGGCCAGCTCGTTTCGTCGATTTTGGCGCATACGTTTGTCATGCGCGTGCAGCAGTCGCAAATTAAACGTACTGATGTTATGTGGGTAGACGGGAAGCATTGGGAAGGCCTGCAGCTTGCTCCTGGCGTCAAAGAGGTTCTCGAGCTGATCGAATCGGACACTAGCGGCTTTTCTTTTGCGGAGTACGTCATCGATTGGTAATTGACGGATAGAAATGCTTTCTGGTGGTATTGCGCTCATGGTATTATAGAAACAATGAAAAAAGCGCAGTATAAAAATACGGGTTTTACGATTGTCGAATTACTGATTGTCATTGTCGTCATCGGTATACTGGCGGCGATTATGGTAGTGTCCTATAACGGCGTCCAGACTCGCGCAACCCAAAGTAAGATTGATACAGACATGGCGAATCTAGAAAAAGCTATTGATATGGCACGTGCAAAGGATAGTGTGGCGATGCGCTACGTAACCCTCAGTGCTGCAACCGGATCGGGATGTTGGGGTAAAGCTACGGATACTGATCTTGCAGCTCTGAATAAAACAACTGATGGCTGTTGGACAAATTACACAGCCGCTTTGGATCGCATTAGTACGGCTAGCGGCGTCAATGTAAGAAACCTAGTGGACCCCTGGGGTCGTCCATATTATATCGACGAGAACGAAGGCGAGGGTGCTATTCCCGATACCGCCTGCGCCGAAGATGCAATCGGTGTTTACGCACGGCCATTCACGACAGGCCAAACGATGACCAAGCATACGTTTATCAGAAACATTCAGCCGGCCTGCATTTAACAGAACACTTTTGTTATTGAAAACTGTTAAAATAAAGATATGTTACTTACGACCTCGCTACAAAAAGTAAAAGGGGTTGGTCCTAAAACGGCCGAGCAGCTTGCTGCGGCTAATTTGCATACGGTGGGTGATCTTGTCGATTTTTTACCTCGCAAGCACGAAGACTTCTCTGAGGTCGTTAAAATTGCTGATATCCACCCCGGTAAAATGACTATCAAGGCGCGTTGCGAAAAGATTGCGACACGTCCTGTGCGACGCGGGCTGCGCATTACGACGGCAACGCTAGCTGACGATACCGGGAAGCTGCAAGCAGTCTGGTTTAATCAGCCGTATAGGACGACGCAGTTGGCAAAGTCAGACAGCGAGTTTTATTTTTCTGGTGAGTTTGAGTTTAATTACAATAAGTATCAATTATCCAATCCTAGTGCCGAGCAGGTATCAGAAATGCCGGTAAATACCGATCGATTGCTGCCCGTGTATCGCGCAATCAAGGGTCTAAAAAGCCAGCTTGTGCGCAAGATTATGACTGAAATCCGCCCGCTTATGACAATGTTGCCAGAGACGCTGCCGTCTGAAATTGTAAAAAGTGAAGGATTATTATCTCGTGCTGATGCCGTGCTTGGTATGCATTTTCCAAAATCTCCGACTGATGTCGAACGAGCGCGTGAGCGACTTGCGTTTGAAGAGCTTTTTCAATTGCTGTTAGCTAGTCAGCTAAATAAGCTTGATAATGCAAAGCTCGAAGGTTGGCATATCCCATTTGATCAAAAGGTAGTGGCGGATTTCGTTCAGCAACTTCCTTTTGAATTAACCGGTGCTCAGCGACGAGCAGCCTGGGAGATTATTCAGGATTTCGAAATGCAAACACCTATGAATAGGTTATTGCAAGGTGACGTAGGCTCGGGCAAGACGGTCGTAGCGGGCTTGGCGGCGCGCCAGGCGGCTGCATCTGGCTTTCAGACGGCACTGATGGCGCCAACGGAAATACTGGCATCACAGCACGCCGAGACGCTCAGCGGATTACTGCAACCCTTTGGGGTTAACGTGGGATTACTTACCGGTAGTGTTAAGGGCGTGGCACGCAAGACGCTTTATGAGCAAATCGCCAATGGGAGTGTCGACGTTGTTGTCGGAACGCATGCGTTGATCCAGGAGACGGTTCATTTTCACCGCCTAGGCTTTGTTGTTATTGATGAGCAGCATCGGTTTGGCGTAAAGCAGCGCCAGGAGTTGCTAACGAAATCAGAGCATATGCCGCATCTGCTTGCGATGACGGCGACACCAATTCCGCGTAGCTTGGCACTGACGGTGTACGGCGAATTGGACGTCAGTATTCTCAATGAGCGCCCGAAGGGTCGTAAGCCAATAGAAACTAAAATATGGTCACCAAACAGCCAGGCGCAGCTATATGCGCTGATCGACAAAGAGATTACCGCAGGCCGTCAGGCATATGTCATATGTAGCTTGATCGATGACAATCCAGACAATGAAATTAAGAGCGTACAGGCAGAGCATGTAAAACTACAGAATTCGATTTTTAAACATCGTAAAATTGGGTTGCTACATGGCAAAATGAAGCCGGATGAGAAAGATGATGTCATGTCGCGGTTTGCCAGTGGCGAACTAGATATCCTTGTCAGTACGACTGTCGTTGAAGTTGGTGTTGATGTGCCGAATGCGACAGCGATGATTATTGAAAACGCTGATCGTTTTGGTTTGAGCCAACTACACCAGTTGCGTGGCCGTGTTGGGCGTTCGTCACATCAAAGCTATTGCTATCTTGTCATGAGCGATAGCAGCAAGCCATCTCAGCGCTTGAAGGAAATCGAACGATCTAACGATGGATTTTACTTGGCAGAGGTTGACCTAAAGCTTCGCGGGCCAGGGGAGATATATGGTCGCTCGCAACACGGTGCACTTAATTTACAAATTGCCACATTGTCGGATACAAAACTGATTGCCAGGGCGCAAAAGCAAGCGAAGGCGTTCGCGGGAGCGGGTGTGAATCTGTTACAATATAAACAATTAGCGGAACAGGTCGAGCAGTATCAGCGATTGACCACGTTAAATTAATTTATATGTATTCTGGAACAACTTTTCGTACTAAATCAGGGCTTGTGA
>CBIHME010000079.1:0-4140 GCA_966210965.1 uncultured bacterium | reverse complement strand
CTTACGAACCTCTCGACGCTTAAAGGATTTACGACAAAAGTGGTGATCGTTGATATGATTTGGGGTGTCTGCTTAACTGCTGCCGTGTCGGTGATTTCGTACGGGATTATCAAACAGTGGATTTCGTAGACTTTATCGCACTATTCTTCGTCTGTCTGTCGGCGGCTGTTGTTTTTATGAGCGGCATGTTTGTTTTCGGTCATCGAATGCGGCGTTATGACATCGTTGACGTGGCGTGGGGCCTCGTATTTATCGTCGTTACCATTACCGGCCTTTTGATGAGTGGCGGCGCGCATATTGTGCAATACCTTGTACTTGGGATGGTCGCCGTCTGGGGACTTCGTCTCGGCGGTCATATCTATCGTCGATTACGCTCATCAACGAGCGAAGATAAGCGCTACGTTGAAATGCGCAAAAAATGGCAAGCCAAAAACGAGGCTGCCGCTATATTTTTCAGGGTTTACATGGTTCAGGCGCTGCTAGCGACGATGGTTTGTTTGCCAGCGATCGTACTGACCAACTCGGATGATGTCATGCTCTCCCCTGTCGTTGGTAGTGGATTTGTAATTTGGTTGATCGGATTTTCTATCGAAGTATTATCGGATCGTCAACTACGACTCTTTATCGCCAATCCTGATAATAAAGGCCAGTTGATGACGCAAGGTCTGTGGCGATATTCTCGTCACCCTAATTACTTTGGTGAACTGACGCTTTGGTGGGGGTTGGGCATTATGGCGCTTTCTGTTCCATTTGGCTGGATTGGCTTGGTCGGTCCGACGCTTATTAGTTTTTTGATTATTTTCATTTCAGGAATACCGCCCACCGAGAGGGCATTTTCCGGGCGTCCTGGCTGGGCCGAATATAAGCGACGGACGAGCGTGCTCATCCCATGGGTGCCAAAGAAGGATAACGCATCGTGACCGACCAGGTGACCGTATTCGGCGCCAACGGACAGGTCGGTAGTCTGATCGTTGAAGAACTGTTGACGCGTGGCTATCGAGTCGTCGCCTTTGTCCATAATTCACATCAACTGCCAGTCAGTGACACGCTTCAGATCATCCAAGGCGATATATACAATCCCAGTGATGTCGATGCAGCGATTGCAGGTTCGATGGCCGTCGTGAGTGCGCTGGGCAGCTGGGGTACGCCGAATAAAGATATTTTAACAGCTGGCATGCGTAATATCATCGTCAGTATGAATCATCACAATGTTGCCAGGATTGTATCCTTAACCGGTGCCGAAGCTCGAGCACCTGGTGATGTGTTATCGATTGTTCATCGAATGATGCATACTTTTCTTGGCGTCGTCGCGCGAAAAGTATTGATAGACGGCGAACGGCACGTCGCTTTACTCGCTCAAAGTCAACTAAAATGGACGGTCGTTCGTTCGCCAATCATGACCTCTCGCCAATTGATTAAGTCGCGGTACGCATTGTCTATGCACCGCCCACGCCCTTGGCGGACAATATCTCGCCGCTCTGTTGTTGTGTCGATGGTTGATTTGATATCTGACGCTGAATGGATAAATAAAGCTCCGTACGTTTCGTAGCGGAGCTTTACTATTTGTCATAATGCTTTTGTCGTGCGGTTATTTTTTGCCGTCACGCCATAATTTTGATGGCCACCAGACCACCTTGCCAATGTCGTACGATAATGCGGGTACGAGTAATGAACGGACAATTACTGTGTCGAGTAGTACGCCGAAAGCGACAATGAACGCTAACTGTGCCAAGAATAGAATTGGAATTATTCCCAACGCGGCAAATGTTGCTGCCAGAACGAGCCCAGCCGAGGTAATGACGCCCCCGGTTTTTCCAAGGCCGCGTATGATGCCTGCTCGTGTGCCAATTTTTTGTGCCTCTTCCCGCACGCGCGTCATCAGGAAGATATTATAGTCAACGCCGAGCGCCACCAGGAAGATGAACCCGAACAGCGGAACAGATGCGTCCGCTCCCGGAAAGCCAAACAAATCGTTGAACACAAATGCTGATACGCCAATCGCTGCAGCATAACTAATGACCACGCTGATGATCAACACTAGCGGTGCGATGAGCGAGCGTAGCAGAATGATCAGAATGACAAGGATGACAAATAGAACAACCGGAATGATCTTTTTTAGATCGTTCGCAGCGGTAAGGTTTGTATCAAGAGAGACGGCCGTTGTCCCGCCGACAAGCGCAGTATCGTCAATCGAAGGAAGGACGCGGCGAGCTTCGGTGACTACTGCTTTCGCTTCGGCGGCATCAGGTTCGCTTGCGGATAGTGTTGCATTGATAAGGACTTTACCGTCAACTATCTTTGCCGGTTGGGTCGGTGTGCCTGGTCGGGTGGATGCGCCAGAATAGGCGGTTGCTTCTGTTACTCCGGGGAGGGCGTTTAATTTTTCTATGACTGCCGTTGCTTTGTCGGCATTGGCGATGACGACCATCGGCGTGGCAATAGCTGACTGGTAGTGCCGTGCGATTGCCGCTTGCCCATCAACGGCTTCAGACTGAGCAAGTATCAGGTCGGTCTGTGGCACTCCGCTGGCGCGCAGCTGTAATAGGCCAATGCTACTGATCGCCAGCAGTCCTAGCGAAAGAATCCATACGGCTCTTGATCGGCTAGCGACAACCATGCCAATTTTGCGCCATAATTTTGTCACGTCCTTATTATTTTTAGCGGTCGCTTGGGCTGTGTCGGGTTGATGTTTTGGTATACGCGGCCAGAACGAATTGCGTCCAGACAACACAAGTAGTGCCGGTAAAAATGTTAGCGTTGCAACCAAAGAAAGAGCGATGCCGCTCGCCGCGATAGGTCCCAGGCTACGGTTTGAGTTGAGGTCGGAGAATAGCAAGCACAGTAGTGCGAGTACGACAGTTGCAGCTGACGCGACGATTGGTTCGAACGAAACCTTAATCCCCTGCCAGATCGCTTTCCATTTAGACTCGATGTGACCGAGCGCCTCGCTATAACGTGCCACTAACAACAGCGAATAATCTGTTGCGGCACCAATGACGAGGATAGATAAAATGCCCTGACTTTGCCCGTTGAGTTGGATCCATCCCCACTTTGCCATTGCATATACCAACAAGATCGACCCACACAATGCAAAGACAGAGTTCAATAGAACGATAAATGGCAGTGCAACTGACTTATAGACTAATAAAAGGATGACGAATACAACGCTAAGCGCTACTAACAGTAAAATACCGTCGATACCGCCAAATGCCTTTACTAAATCTGCGGCGAGTCCCGCTGGACCGGTAACGAATGCTGTTTGTCCTGCTGGCGTGTTGTCTTTTACGACATCACGAATCGCCGCGACTACCTCTTTGGATTCATCGGTGGCGGCTATCGGGACGATAAGTTGGATCGCTTTGCCGTCTTCGGATGGGATTGGCCCTGCAATTGTGACAGGCTGCGCTGCCGTTGGTTGTTGAACGCCATCTATTCCCCCTAGCTTCTCTGCCAGGCTGAGATAGATTGGATAGTCGGCTCGCGCTATCGAGCTGTCGGATTCGATAACGACGATGGCTGGTATTGCCTTTGAGTCACGAAAATCTTGCTGCAGTTCTTGGACTCGCGTCGATTGGGCTGACGATGGCAAGAATGCTGCCTGGTCGTTGGTCGACACGGAGGATAATTTACCGAAGGTTGGCCCGCCGACTGCACCTAACGCGAGCCATGCGATGACGATGACTATAGGGATGGCGCGGCGAAACCACTTATTTTTTATGGTAAAGACATTTTTGATACTGTTCATATCGTTAGTATAGCAACTAATATCTCGCTAAACACGGTTTTTGCATTAATCCGTTAGCATGTCGCCAATGCGTGCGACGACGATCTCTGCTTTGTTTATTTCAATCATCGTTAAAGCGGTGTAAAGTGCGACACCACGGTGTCTTCGGGCGCGGAAGCGCTTAGCAAAAAGCAGGTCGTCATTCGACGTGAGCGCTCGTCGCACTGCAGCCTCAAACTCGGCCGTCGGCAGGTCTGGCTGGTTATATTTGCGCTCGATGATGCCTGACAAATCTCGCAAATCAACGTACTTCTTGCCGTTGATAGTTACCCCGTGTCCGCGTCGTCCGCTATCCGGAAGTTCAGCGATTTTTTGGTGGATTTGGTCTTCATCGTAGGCGTCAATCGCTTCGTACC
>CBIHME010000078.1:0-4233 GCA_966210965.1 uncultured bacterium | reverse complement strand
GAAGAATAATCTGTAGAGCTAGTCATGAAAATTACCGGAATCAGCGCCCAGCAAAAAGATAAGAATCGGGTGAACGTGATGGTAGATGGAAAATATCGGTTTAGTCTCGATATTTTTCAGTACGCTGATTTAGGAATAAAAATCGGCCAAGAATACAGTGATGAAGAGCTGACGCTTTTAGAAACGGAAAGCCAGTTTGGAAAGGTCTATGCACGGGCGCTCGAATACTGTTTGATGCGCCCACATTCATCCAAGGAAGTGCGTGACTACCTCTATCGTAAGACACGCGACAGCAGAACGAAAACGGGTGAGATAAAAAAGGGGGTCGCTCCCGAGATTACGGAGCGGGTGCACAAGCGTTTGGTTGAAAAAGGCTACATTGATGACGAAAAGTTTACCCGTTACTGGGTAGAGAATCGAAATCTAACAAAAGGTGCGAGTCGACGCAAGCTTCAGGCGGAGCTGCGCGCGAAGGGCGTCGAATCGGCTATTATTGATCGGTTTCTTGCCGAATCAGATCGAAGTGATGAAGGCGAGTTGGCGAAAATTATAACCAAAAAGCGTTCTCGGTATCCAGATGATCAAAAGTTTATGCAGTATTTAGCTCGCCAAGGGTTTAGCTATGACGATATAAAGGATGCGCTTACGTCTGACGATTAGTTTCGTGTATTTGTTCAGCGTGCTGACTTTTTCGGAATGGATTTGTGTAGCTGTGACGCATCGTTTCAAGTGCCGGTTCGGGGATTTCCGCTTGCGAGTGGACAATAATTTCACGGTCGTTAATTTCTGTAATTTGCGTCCGGTGGATCAGTAGGTGCGCATCGTTCAGGCTTTTTAAAAGTGGTCGTTTGACGAGTAGTTGCTGGATAAGAAATGCACCCGTCTCGATTGTGTAGCTATCGACTTTACCGAGTTTATGATGCTTCTCGTCAACCACGTGCATGCCGATGGGTGAGAAATTTAGGTCATATACTTCTTTGATTTTAATAATATCGTCAAGTCCGACAAACTCATCACTTGAATCGACGATAATACCAATATCACTAAATTCGCGAACATCGGCGATGCGCAGTATAGATGGTGATTCGTCTAGGAGTGGACCTTCGAGTTCGTAGGCAATAATCTCAAGGGTTTTAGGGCTGATGATCGCTTTACTCGTTCGCGCAAGCTCACTACCCGTCTGTAGGCCCATAACTGGCGCGTGAAGTAATCGAGATCCTGATATTAGCATAGTATTAGTATAAACGTTTTCGGGCTACTTCTCAATAAATGGGTTCATGCGTCCAACAATGGATACATCTCTTTGGTCGTCAGGATTCAGTAGGTAGTGATTTGCAGGATGAAGATCGGCGAGTTTTTCGCGCGTCTCTTTGTCGAAATTGATATTGTTTGCCGGAGACGTGTAGCCAGAGGTGTCTTCCGAGAGGATGATTTTCTGGTACGTTATATATATCCCAGCGCTGAGCGCGCCCAAGACGATCACGACGAATACGATCAAATGAAAGCGGTGCAGGAAATGTGTGATTGATTGAATGATTGATTGAGTATTGATATCCATATGTAATCCTTAGAATCTCTTGCTAATTGGTAAACATCGTCACAGTTATTTTATCAATAGAGATCGTGTCGACTGAAGATCCCTTTTGCAATGCGATGCCTTTGACTTGCATTTTTGGCATAGAATGCTCGATGTCATGAAGGAACTGAACAAAATTAGCGGTCGATACCTCACCCTCGTTAATGCCGAACGAGATGTCGACTCCCTCTGACGTAGCGGCGGCAGCCGGAGCGGCCGGGGTAGCCGTCGCTGGGCTAGTTGGGGCTGCTGCACCCGAAGCTGTATCGGCAAAGCTGAGTTCGGTCAGGGTGATTTTGTTTGCTTGAGCGTGGTTCAGCAAATCGTCGATAGCTTTAAACTGCGGCAAGCTGCTGGTGTGTTTGATATTTTTTGCTTTTTGAATGAGTTCTTCATCATCCGTTAATTCCTTTTGGATTGCCTGTAATGTCTGAAGGCTTGTGCCGCTTGCATTGGCATCCACCCTCTTATGGCTGACTTCGGTGGCGTAGGCGGCGAGTTGTTTTTGCGCAAACACAAATCCGACAACTGCCAGGCCAGTGACGATGAACATAGAAATCGACAGCAGCAGCCGCAGCGTCGTCGGTTTTAGCTTCTCAGCGGTCTTATCGGTCATTTTATCGCTCCTTTATTTATCGTCACCTGAAGTGTAATAATGTAGGGGTAGGTGCCTTTGTCGTCTCCGCTATTCATCGTTAGCGAGCCGTACGATGCACTCTTGTTGAACATTTCAGACGACTGAAACGATTTGAGGGCGGAAATAGCCTGGTCTTCACCGCGAATTTTGACTGCTAGGGTCAGCGGCTGGTCTATCGTCTCGCTCGTCAAGCTAAGCGTGTCGAGGGCGGTACCGGACGGTAGGAGGCGCGCAATCTCAAGATAGATTTTTGAATATCTAATTTCTTTGTCGAATAATTCTTTAGCCTTCGCCAGATTGGCACGGTATTCGTCTGCTTGCGATCGTACGGTGCCAAAGTCATTAACTTTGGCTTGGTTCTCGACAATAGTTGCATCTGCCGTTTGATGTATATTAACGAGGAAAAAGTAAATGCCGGCAATGACAAGTCCAAGAAAGAGGGCTACGAAGGATAAGCCGATATTATAACGCAGGAGCAGGACGTTAGAACGAGCGGCGCGTAGCTGACGGAACTGCTCTTTGGGGAGTAGGTTTATCACTTCCAAATCTCCTTTTGGTCAATGCTAGCAAGGCCGGCAACGGCAATGTAGCGCGGGCGAAACTGCTTGCTAGGCTGCGGCAGGGTGCCAAAATCAAGTTTTTGCCACGGGCTAGCGACGCGAGCCGGCATGAGCAGTTCATTCGTAAAGAAGTCGCCAATACCGGGCACATTACTGCCGCCGCCAACGACAAGGACCTGTTCGATCTTACGATCATCGGTAAGTCGTTCATTGTAGTAGCGAATAACTTTTCGCACTTCACTAAGAACACGCTGCAAGCTGGGTTGAAGCGCGGCGGTGATCTTGGCTTGTCGCGGGCCAGCACTGAGCCCGTTCAGTACTTTTAATTGGTGGGCATTCTCTAGGGCGACGTTCATTTTTTTTGCTATGTCGATCGTGAAGGTGTTCCCACCGATACCTAGTCCGCCAGTGACGCGAATGGCGCCAGCCTCTAGGACGGCAATGTCGGTACTCGCTGGACCGATATCGATAATGAGGGTGGTTAAGTGTCCCTCTTCTGTTGCTTCCAGAACGCGAGCAACAGAGTTGATGCTTGGCTCAATCATGATGGGTTGCAAGCCGGCCGCAGCAAGTGCGGTCGTACAGTTATCGATAAGCGTTCTCGGCACAGCCGACATGACGATTGTCAATTCATCTTTGGTGCGTGCAATAACCTCGTAATCAACGTACAGAGACCCGATTGGGATCGGAATATATTGATCGACCTCGATTTCAACTGCATCGGCAAGCTTTCCTTCTGAACTGGCTGGTATCGTAAAGGTTCGCGAAAATGTCCGTCCAGTTGGTACGCCAAGAACGACGTGGTTGCTAGGTAGCGACCCGACAAGTTTGTCGCCGAGTAATGAAGTGATGTTCTCGGCCAGGTAGCCATCGCTGCTGTCGAGTGATTTTTGTACTTTTGCAGGATCTAGGTCGACAGATCCATAGCCTAAAACAAGCCATTTTTTTGGGTCAACAGCCATCACCTTGATACCCGTTTGACTGATATCAAGTCCGATAATTGGCTTGTCATTATAGAATAGTTTTGCCATCGATGCCCATTAAATGTAATTTGATACTAGTATACCATGAGCGGTATGAATTGTGGGGTGTTTATCCTTTGATATTTTGCGCCAAGCCGGCAATTGGGCCCATGACGCTGGCTGCAATTAGCCCGACCATCGAACCCATGACGACGATCATAATCGGCTCGATAATGGCACTGAGGCCGTCGATTGCGACGTCTACTTCTTCTTCGTAGAAGTCGGCCACCTTAAGAAGTACGACATCAGTCTGGCCGGTCTCTTCACCTACGGCAAGCATTTGCGCTACAATCGCCGGAAATAGCTCATTCTTTTCGATAATAGAAGAAAGTGTATCGCCGTTTTTGACTGCCTCGCCCGCCTCTAGTAGGGCGTTCTCGTAAACCACGTTACCGACAGCATGCGCTGTAACACTCAGGGCTTCAAGTACGGCTACGC
>CBIHME010000077.1:0-4309 GCA_966210965.1 uncultured bacterium | reverse complement strand
AACAACTAAAAACACCCCCGGGGAAAGGGGGTGTTTTGGCACCTGTTTGTTTGATACTACTGTACCACCAAACGTGCTAATGTTTCAAGATTATTTTTTCTTAGAAATTGTAAGGAAACCGTTACGTGGGTTTTCCTTTACTTCGCGGTCTTCTGGAAGATCAGTCGGTTGACCCTTTGCGTTCTTTTCTACCTTTGCGAAGAAGTAGATTGTCTGTGGCTTACCACCACGTAGTGTTACTTCGGTGCTGTGCAAGTAGTAAGTGATACCCTTCGAGTTCGTGTGCTTGTATGCCATAAAGTTTTTATACCTCCTATTAGCGATTTACATTTGCTAGCGTACCGCCTCTAATCAGCGGTGTCAATATTTAAATACCCCTATAATGGCGTTTTAGTAACATCCGAAGGATCGCCAGGCTCAGCAAGCGAGCAATAATCATAACAATTATGCCAATACAGATTAGGACCGACCAGCCAGCAAAATCAGGTGACCAGACTGGCGGCGCGAAGCTATAACGATACAGATCCGTGCTTGGGAGCGACACATTCTGAACAGGGTCTTCTGATGGCGGATATTTCGCCAGCTCATCTGCAAAACACTGTACATATGCCGGTGACCAGACGCCAAACCGAGGCTTACAGACCGCTTCGGCCTCGGCATTAATGTTAACGCCCGAGGTGTTACTCTCTTTGGCTTTATCGACTAATTTTTGAGCGTCACGACGGTATTGCCCCTCCAAGTAGAATGGGCCCGTGTCAGTATTCATATGCGCCGCCACGTAACGTTGTAAATCATACAATCTATTTTGGACTACCGCACTGTCAAAGGGGATGGCAGATGACTGGTCTGCTGCCAAAACAGCCTGCCGGCGCTCGGCCATGCCGATGTTATTCAGTCGTAAAAACGTGGCAGAAACAAAGCACATTATCAGCAACAACACCAATAATTGCCACGTTTTGATCCGTTGCAATTGCTTGATATTTCGCCTGACTTGTCGCTTGTCTGCCACTAAAAATTATCCCACCTCGTATACTGTCACTATTGTAGCATGAGCGCTATTTGCGGTAGAGAGGAAACTTCGGCATTCCAATAACCAATACCGCCATCGCGGCCACATAAAAGAATAGCTGCATGGCGAATTGATCATCCCATGCCATTAGTAGCAAGGCAAACAATCCCGCAGCAAGCGCGGCACCCAGGCCCGCCATGACCTCCATGCAAGCAAGATAGGTAATGCGATGACCCGATGTGTCCGCCGTGTCGAACATACCTCTAGTAAAGGCCATCGCATACCCCGTCGTTGCGGCTTCGTTAGCCACATTGACGGCTGCGGCAGCGCCGACGTTGGTCGCAAACGGCCGCGCCATATGCACCAACGCATCAGCAATCACCGAGAATCGTAATAATTCTCCACCCCGTCGGTTGTCAATCAATTTACCAAATACATACGATGCGGCTAGGGCTGCGATAATAACAACCGAGAGTAGCGCGCCCATTTTCACGTACACTTCATTAGAGCCAGTACCAATAATAATCACTGCAAGGTACAGGATCCATACCGTACCAGAAGTGACGAAGTCAAATCCAACGCCCGTGCTTGCCACTAGACTGCGTCGCGCCATTCGCCATGGAAAACCCCGAAAGACCAGCTTTTGCCTCGATTTTGGCGGCTCACCAGTATGAAATAAAGGCACGGCAGCAACAGCGAACAACCCGGCAGCAGCCCACATCGTCGACTCTGGGCCAAGCGCGAACGCCAAAAGTCCGCCGATGAATGGACTAAGGCCCGTTGCAATCTTTTCGATCATATTCATGTAGGCAATCTCTTTGCCAGCATGCTCAACGCTTTTTACCTTTGAGAAATCGATCGAATAGCAAATGCTGTACAAGGTAGCGGACATACACTGCAACAGTCCTGTTGCTGCAATAGCGGGTATGCCCCACTCGGGAACGAATGTAAAAATAGCCATTGCCGGAATATAGAGCAGATTCGACAGCAGGATGCCGTGTTTTGGGCCAAACTTTGACGCAAACTGTGCCGCTGGAAATACCAGTAAGACCTTTGCGATATAATATAGCATCCAAAAACACGCGATAAATAGCAGACTGTACCCGATTTGGTATAAAAATACCGACATAAATGCAGACGCGATGTGGATAGCTAGTTTCCGCAACAACGTCGAGGCATACAACTCGGCCACCTCGGAAAAGGTGGCGTACCGCCAAAAATGACGCCGTAGTAATAATCGATGGATAAATTGTTGAATCATATTTGTTTTATTTGAAGTTATTTTCATTATACACTACTGTTATCATAAGCGTAAGTGGTATACTAACGACATGAATATTTATTTCTCTGGTATTGGTGGTGTGGGTATTGGTCCATTGGCGGAGATTGCTCGTGACGCCGGGTATACCGTCCAAGGATCCGACGCCACCGAAAGCCTTCTTACTAGAGAACTTCGCGGGCGCGGCATCAACGTCACTATTGGCCAAGATGGCGACTTTTTAAAGGCCTGTCACTACGAGACGCCGATTGACTGGTTTGTCCATACCGCCGCCCTAACAGCCGACCATCCCGAGCTTGTTCTTGCTCAGCAATTAGGAATCAAGACCGCCAAGCGGGACGAACTGCTAGCCCACATCATTGCCGAGAAAAACCTGCAACTGATTGCCGTCGCCGGAACGCATGGCAAGACGACGACGACCGGCATGCTTGTATGGACAATGAAGCAACTCGGCATTCCCGTCAGCTATTCGGTCGGAACGACAATTAGCTTTGGGCCGAGCGGCAAATATGATCCCGACAGCAAATACTTTATCTACGAATGTGATGAATTCGACCGAAATTTCCTACACTTCTCGCCTCATTTGTCACTTATCACCTCTATTGACTACGACCATCCCGACACCTACCCCACCGAGTCCAGCTACCTCGCCGCTTTTCACCAGTTCATCGAACAATCCAACATGGCAATTATGTGGAAGGCGGATGGCGACCAAATTCATTCAACCGAAACAGAAGGCTGGATTTTAGGTGATGATGAAGTCATGGACATTCATGTTCCTGGCGCGCACAATCGCCGCAATGCAACACTCGTCGCCAAGGCAGTCGAATACCTTGAAGCTGGTGACTACGACCGGACGATCACCTCTCTGCAGTCATTCCCTGGTACGGATCGTCGCTTCGAGCGCCTTGATGACAATCTTTACAGCGATTATGGCCATCACCCTGTTGAGATCGCCGCCACATTACAGTTAGCCCGCGAATTGTCAGACAATGTCGTGCTAATCTATCAGCCGCACCAAAACGTTCGGCAACACGAAATTCGCGCCCAGTATACCAACCAATTCGAATTAGCCGATACAATATATTGGTTACCAACCTACCTATCGCGAGAAGATCCAACGCTACCGATTTTGACTCCACACGAATTAACTCAGACGATAACAAACCGTGGCTCCGTATATACAGCAAACCTTGATAATGATCTATGGAACGTCATCCAGGCCGCCCGCCAAGAAGGCAAGTTAGTGCTAGGCATGGGTGCTGGATCGATTGATACGTGGCTCCGCCAGCGACTCACCTACTAACGATACTTGTAATAGAATCTATCGGTTATCGCCGCTACCTTGAATAACGCCCCGCTGTAAACGGTCGGCAAGCTTAGCGATGTTCGTTGTGCCGACGTCCTCTAACGGAATATCAAAGTAATCTGCAATCACCGCGACGTGCCACAACACGTCACCTAATTCTTTCGTCAGGTCATCTTTGTCGAGTTTCGATAAATCACTATCTTGGTCGCGGACTATTTTTTTAATTTTTTCGGCAATTTCGCCGGATTCGCCGACCAACCCAAGGATTAAATGGAAAAATTCATTCTTTTTGTCGCGTGGTGCCGCGGTGCGCAGGGCTGCTGTTTGATAATCATTTAAGTTCATACATTTAGTGTATCAAACAGTCAGCGCCCACATAAGCCCATGACCGAACATGCTATACTAACAGATATGAATATCCAGTCACTTATTACCTTTTCAGTTACCACTACAGAAAGCGTCGCGATTAAGGGATTGTCTGCCGAAGATTCGCTCAAAGCAGTCATGATTGTACTTTTTACGCTGGCTTTTTACTTTATTGGGTCGATGATCGTACGCTATTTCGTCAAGAATGCCGTCCAACGCACGCGACATAAAACCTGGCACCGCAAGGATATCGAGAAACGCCAACGCACCCTCGTCGCCGTCGTCACCAGCGTTTGGCAGATATTAGTCGTCTTTGTCGGCGGCTTCCAGTTGCTCCGGATTATCT
>CBIHME010000076.1:0-4366 GCA_966210965.1 uncultured bacterium | reverse complement strand
ACGCACGTTCGTGGGCTTGCTAAACTGATCAAAGAAGATCCCGGCAACATTCAACGTGAATTGAAACGCCTTGAAAAAGTGGGCTTCATGAGTTCTGAAAAACAAGGAAATACCAAGATCTACTCGACCAATAAGCAGTTCCCGATTTTTAAAGAGCTGCAAAGTATTGTTATTAAATCTCAACAACACGCAGGTCGTCCAAAACGTTCATCTGACCTATAATGGCGCTATTTGATGAAATATTAAAGGCACGAGGTCTTGAGGGAAAGGCGCGTGACCTTTTTTTATCACCAAGTTACGAGGCTAGGCACGATCCATTTTTGTTGCCGGACATGCAGCCGGCGGTCGACAGATTGGTCGTAGCGCACGAGCGCCAAGAAAAGATCACTATTTACGGCGATTATGATATTGATGGACTAACGGCGACAACAGTTTTGCTTGATGCATTTGAGTCGTTCGGGTATGAGCATGTTGATGCATTTATTCCCAACCGTTTTGTAGAAGGGTACGGATTGACGGTAGACGCGGTTGAGCGCATTGCCGAAACAGGTGCGCAACTGATCGTGACTGTCGACTGTGGCAGTCTTAGCGAAAAAGAGATCATTCGCGCGAATGAACTTGGCGTGGACGTTATCGTGACCGATCATCATAACGTAGCTCCGATTCAGCCACCGGCGATTGCGGTCATTAATCCAAAGCGACCTGATCACCAGTATCCTTTTATTGATTTGGCGGGCGTGGGCGTGGCATTCAAGCTTGTCCAGGCGCTACAGACAAGACTCGATGGGTTACCTGCAGGTCATGAAAAGTGGCTACTTGATTTAGTTGCGTTAGGTACGGTTTGCGATGTCGTCACGCTAGTTGATGAAAACAGAGCGAATGTTTACTGGGGACTAAAGGTGTTGGCGCAAACACGACGGCCGGGGCTGAAAGCTTTAATGGCGGTTGCTGCCGTCGAGCCTGATAAGGTAAGTGCGCGCAGCCTTGGTTTTGGCTTGGGGCCACGCATGAATGCCGCAGGCCGGTTGGAGACGGCGCAGTATGCGTTAGATATGCTGCGTGCCAAAGACTCGATGGAAGCGCTAGAGAAGGCTCAGCAGCTCGACGCACTTAACCAGTCCCGACGCGCTGATCAGGATAAAATTTTCAAGGCGGCAATTATTCAAGCAGAACAATTCAAGAGTGATCCCGTGTTAGTTGTTAGTCATGCGGATTGGAATCACGGCATTATCGGTATCGTGGCGGCAAAGCTACTAGAGAAGTACAAAAAACCAACCTACGTGTTGCAAGAAATGGGCGAAGAAAGTAAAGGTTCTGCGCGGAGTTATGGTGATTTTAGTGCGGCTGATGCGATTCGCGCTAGCGACGATATCATTACTAAAGGTGGTGGTCATAAATTAGCTGCTGGCGTGACGATGCCAACAAAAAATATCGAGGCCTTTCGCCGGCGGGTGAATGAGTTTTATCGGTCAAAGGATTTATTTAATCAAGCGGCATTGTTGCTACCTAAGGAAGATATCGTTGTGACTGATTTCGATGCTGTCGATGAAGTTCTTTTAAAAGAACTCGAAAGGCTTGAGCCCTGCGGAAATGGTAACCCGGAACCCGTCTTTAAGAGTGAGAATATGCTGGTCGTTAACCTTCGACGCATGGGCGCCGATGCGCAGCATGTGAAAATCACTCTGCAAGATAGTAATAGAAAATCAATGGAATTCTTGGCATTTAATGCGCCTGAATCATTTTTTGTTGAACCGGGTGAATACGTTACGTTCTGGTATCAACCGAGCGTCAACGAATGGCAGGGTAGGCGAACAGTTGAGGGTCGGTTGCTTCATCTTGAAGCACTGTAGAGGATGCGTTACAATCAAAGAAATGAATAGGTGGGCAATGAAAACTAAAAATCAGACAGGTTTTACGATTGTCGAATTACTTATTGTAATTGTCGTGATTGGTATCTTGGCGGCAATTTCTATTGTGGCGTATAACGGCGTGCAAAATCGAGCGAATGACACTGCGGTGCAGAGCGATTTGACTAATATTGCAAAGAAAATTCGCTTATTTGAAGCTGATGCTGGATATTATCCTGCCGGCTCGGCACAATTGGCGACGCTAGGATTAAAAGTATCAAAGAGTGCGTATACTCATTATTTTAACGGTACTTCTTATTATAATATTGTGTATTGTCGCATGCCTGCGGTCAATCCGACACAGTTTGCGATTGTGGCTTATGGAAAGTCAGGAAAGAACTTTCAATACTCTGCTTCCGGTCAGCTGAGTGAATTTAGTGGTTCTCCTACCGGATCGGCTACTGCGTGTGCAGCTGCGGGAGTGACACTTGCTACGGGCAATGAACGTGACTGGTTATTCGATAATAATACCTGGCAATATTATGTCGGTGGTTAAGTTGCTTTAAGATAATATCTCTGTTATAATCAAGCTATTATGGTACAAGTAACACGTAAAGATGAACGAGAAGCAAACGAGAATATTATTCGTCGTTTCAACCGCAAAGTTTTGCAGAGCGGCGTTTTAGCTGAAGCTAAGGCTTCTATGCGATTCGCAAAACCGCTCAGCAAAGTTGAGCGTCGTGCAAAGGCGATTATTCGCAAAGAGCGCAAAGCTGACAAATTAGCTAAAGCCCGACTGGGACTTCGCTAAAGTATGGCGCTAAAGCAGCGCATTACAGACGATATTAAAGCCGCTCTTTTGGGCGGCAATCGTTTTGTAGGCGAGACACTCAAGAATCTTAAGGCTGCAATTCTTAACGAAGAAGTCGCGCAGAATAAACGCGACGAAGGTCTTGACGATGCGACGATCGAGCAAATTATTGCACGTGAAGTAAAAAAGCGCACCGAAAGCGTCAAAATGTACGAACAAGGCGGTCGTGCGGATCTTGCTGAAAATGAGCAGAATGAGATCAATGTCATCAAAGCGTATTTGCCCGAACAGCTCGGCGAAGATGAAGTACGAGCTATTGTCGAAGCCGCTGTACAGCAGCTGGGTGCAAATGGCATGAGTGATATGGGTAAGGTGATTGGTGTCGTTAAATCAAAAGTTGGTAATACTGCCGACGGCGCACTAGTAGCGAAGCTTGTCAAAGAAACCCTCAGTTAAACAAAAAGGAGCATAAGAAGGTAATGATCGTATTTTTTGGTCCAGCGGGTGCTGGAAAGAGTGTCCAGGGGCAAATGTTGGCCGCACGCCACGGATGGCGCTGGCTAAGCGCTGGTCAATTGCTGCGTGATACGCATGACATTGAATTGATTAAGGAAATGCAGACGGGTGCATTAGTCAGTCCTGAGCGCGTGAATGCGTTAATGGGTGAGGCATTAAAGCGAGCAGTGAATATCGATCGCGTTATTCTGGATGGATTCCCACGTCAATTAGAGCAAGCAAAGTGGCTGGTTGAATCTCAGCCGGAGCACGGGCGTTCAATCGCGCTTGTCGTCGTATTGGAAGTTCCGCGCAGCGAATTACTAAAGCGCTTGGAGGTACGTGGCCGCGCTGACGACCAGCCAGAGATTATCGAAGAGCGACTTCGCATTTACCGCCAAGAGATGTATCCCGTACTCGGTTACTTTACCGAAGAACACATTAATATCGTCCACATCGATGGCACGGGTACGGTCGGTCAAGTGCATGATCGAATTATGGAAGAGTTAGTAGCGTGCAAACTGGCCTAAAAACGAACGAGCAGATTCAGGCAATGCGCGAATGCGGTAAAATTCTCGCGACAATTTACCGAGATCTAAAAACCTATGTCCAAGCGGGTATGAGTGAGCTCGAGATTGATGCCTGGGTGGAAAAAGAAATTATTCGCCACGGTGCAACCGCAACATACAAGACGTCGGAAGTAAACTTTCCGAATGTCATATGTATCAGTGTTAATGATGAAATTGTCCATAGCGTTCCTACTGAGTATGTTCTTGAAAAAGGAGATATTGTCAGTTTTGACTTGGTGATTACTTACAAAGGTATGAAAACCGACAGCGCGTTTACTATGGTTGTTGATGAACAGCCGACTGGCGTCAAAAAACACCTGCTAAACGTGACGGAGCGGAGTTTATATGCAGGCATCGATGCAATTAAAGGCCCAGTCTATACTGGTGATATCGGTGCGGCTATCGAAAAAGTGCTCCATGATGGTAAGTTGGGGATAATACGTGATCTCGTTGGCCATGGTGTTGGTCTAGAAATGCACATGGACCCCGAGGTGCCGAATTATGGCCGCAAGGGGACAGGCGTGCTACTTAAACCCGGCGATACAATTGCGATTGAGCCAATGGCGACATTGGGCGGCGAGAAGATTATTACCGACACGGCGGGCGATGGCTGGACGATTAGAACTCGAGACGGTAGTTTAGCT
>CBIHME010000075.1:0-4422 GCA_966210965.1 uncultured bacterium | reverse complement strand
GCGACCGTTGGGCGCAAGTTCGAACTGGTCAGCATTTGCCTTGTAGAAGGGATGGTTGGCGACCCCAGAGGTCCAAATAATTGTATCGCTCGTCATCAATTCGCCACTGACCGTAATCAAATCCTCAGTAGCCGATTCCACGGCCTTATTTATTTGCACCTTTACGCCTAGTTTTTCTAAACGGCGGTGCACTTTAGCGCTCGACTGTTCGCTCATACGAGGCAGTACGCGCGGCGATGCTTCGATGAGTGCGACGTGAATGTTCGAGTCATTCACTTTCAGGTGCCTACTCAACTTCTTCAGATACGACCCTAATGCAGCCGCGAGTTCAACACCCGTCGGACCCGCACCAATAACGATATATCGCTTATCCACGCCGCGACCCTCTACAAGATCGGCGTAAATGTGATTTTTTAGTGTTTCAATCTCTGTCGCCGACTTCACGCCGAAGGTATATGTATCAAGTCCCTCGATACCAAAATACGTCGTTACTGTGCCAAGTGCCAAAATACAGTTTTCATATGTATACGTAGCACCCGACTTGCCGGTAAGGACTTTTTGACTCGAATCAATTGTCTCGATAGTATCCAACTGAACAGTGACATTTTTTCTGATTGCAAATATCTGATGCAATGGAACCCAAGACTCTAAATGACTGTGCCCAGTAGCAGCTCCATACAGCGCGGGGTAATATTGAAAATCAGGTTTGTCGGTAATAAGTGTGATCTGATTCTTTCGGTCTTTAGAAAGTTCGAGCGCAGCCTTTACGCCGCCGAAGCCGCCGCCGACGATAGTAATGTTCATGTTCAAGGGTCCTTTATATTCTGGTTATCGTTACTTATTACATCATATCAAATATAACGTTGCTATAAATAAAAAGTGCGGCTCGATATTATATGATTACAGCCGATAGGCGATCAATCGCAGCGCCAGCTACCTTATTGACCACTTCAGTGACTTCATCACCGGTTAATGTCCGGTCATCGGCTGTCAATTTAATGCGAATAGTAATGTTCTTGGTCAGACTAGCCTCTGCCTGATAGATATCGATTGGAACGACTGATGTCTGCAAAGGGATACCCTCGAGCGCAGCGTTTACGCAATCGATAACTTGAGCATACGAGACTTGAGCGGCTACCTGAAAGCAGATGTCTCGATCTGCACCTGGATAACGGCTAAGTGGTGCATACGTATTTTCCGTCTGCAACGATGCATTATGGAGCGCGCGTGTATTCATTTCAAACCCGGCAGTATAAGTAGGGAGCTTAAAGCTACGCGAAACCGTTCTTTTATATTCACCGACAATCCCTAGGTATATGTTCGTTTTCTTGTCGGTCACCAGGGCGGAACGACGATGCTCAAACGGAGCTGACTGCGGATCGTTTAGATCGGCATCGATCGGACTATATGCAAACTCCAACCCTAGCGACTGTGCAAGATAGTCCAAAGTTGTTTTCGCCTGGTAGTATGGAGCACTGTTGTTTTCCTTCTTGCTCGTCACAACAAATGCTAACGAATCAAGCTCGACTGGAACACCTTCGTCCGTCACTCCATACTGCTTTGGGTGAGTCTTGTTTAGCTCAAAAACCGCAAAGGCATCATAGCCCTGCTTTACATTCGAATGAACCAGCCCAAGCAAACTCGGGGTGATTGTTTGACGATAGTACTGCAGTTCAGGGCTAATGCTATTCGTGATGCGATATGATCCCCCTACGTCTTGATGTGCTTTTTGCATGACATCACCGTGGATGAAGCTATACGTCAGCACCTCGTTGGTGCCAGCACGAACGAGCGCTTTACGCACATTGGCACGAAACTCATCAAAGCTCGACGGTCGTACCGCAATAAAATCTCGTACGGGCAATGCAGGATTGATACTATCAAAGCCGTTCAGTCGCCCCACCTCTTCGATGACATCCTCATCAATATGAATGTCAGATCGCCAAAATGGTGCGATAACTTTAATCATTGCATCTTCTGACAAATCCGCTTTGAATTCAACATTTCGCAGCGTCTCTATAATATCCGATGCTGTAAACGTCGTGCCCAGTACGTCATTAACCGACTGAACCCCTAGGGTTATTTCTGGCGAATCTTTCTTTCCTGGGTACGCTTCCGCGATCGAAGTTGCCGCCCGCGCGCCTGCATACTGAGTCATTAGCCGCATAGCTTCAACCAGAACTGGTGCGGTGAGTTGCGCAGGCTGACCCTTTGTAAATCGCGTGATCGCTTCGCTAAAAATACCGTGTCTCATCTGGGTCGCACGCAAACTATATAAATTAAAGGTCGCTGCCTCTATCATAATGGTCTTCGTATTCTCATCGACGACAGTGTTTGCGCCACCCATAGCGCCAGCTAGTCCGATAGCCGTTTCGCCAGCAGCGACAACAATATCATCAACCGTAAGCTCTATAGTGCGACCGTCTAACAGCTCGAGCGTTTCGCCTGGACGGCCACTTCGAACATGAATGCGTGCGTCAGAATCAATCGCCAATATTTTATCATAGTCATAAATACCCATCGGCTGACCAGTAAGCATCATTAAATAGTTGGTTACGTCCACGACTGCATTAATTGGCCGCATGCCTATACGCGCAAGATAGGTCTGCATCACCAATGGAGATTTTGCTGATCCATCAGCACCCGTCAGAACAACCGCCTGAAATCGATCCGACAGACTCGTATCATCGATCGCGACTACTGGCGCAGGTACGTCTGCGAGACTACCATCAGGATGAGGAGAAGCTTGCTGCATTAACCAATCAGGCGTCTGAAACGGCTTACCCTGGATAGCGGCAACTTCACGCGCAAACCCAATAATACCAAATGTATCCGGTCGGTGTGTCAAAGATTTATTCTCGATATCCAAAAGGTAATCATTCAATTCAACCACTTCAGCAAAGCTGCTGCCCGGCGCCGCATCGACGTCAATCTCTAGGATACCCGTATGGTCTTCGTACAAGTCTAGTTCGGTTGCGCTCGCAAGCATCCCATTACTCATAACTCCACGCAGTTTTCGGGCGCCTAATACGAATGGCTCAACGTCATTAATGGTTTGCGGTACGGTGCTGTTCGGCGGTAACCATGCGGCGAGCATTCCAGCGTGAACATTCGGCGCACCACATACAACTTGTACGAGCCCGTTTTCATCACGCTCAACATCAGTAGCTTTGCCGCCGTCGTCAATTTTCGTAACATTCAAATGATCAGACCCTTCGAGCTTTGCGCATTCAACAACTTTGACGATAATGACGCCTTGATACTTTTCATCAAGATTAACGACTTCCTCAATTTCTACCAAACGTGCGCCGATCAATGTTGCCAATTCATCGACAGGCATATCAATATCTATAAATTTTTTTAACCAATTTGTTGAAATAATCATGAATTAAATTTCCTTAAGAATTGTAGTTTGCCTGACTCAAAATGACGAAGATCCTCGATGCCGTATTTCAGCATTACTAATCGCTCGATACCGCCACCCCACGCAAAGCCGCGATATTTATCCGGATCGATATCCGCCGCCCGAAGCACATTGGGATGAATCATACCGCAACCTAACATCTCTAGCCAATCGCCAGGTTTACCGCCAAGCGCTACGGGCTTTTCGATAGCAAACTCCAGACCGGGTTCGACGAACGGAAAATACGCTGGCTGAGTTTTGATTTTCAACTTTTGCCCATAATATGCCTCGAAGAAACTTCGAAGTGTCCCGAGCATCTGGCCAAGTGTCGCATCGTCGCTGACAAATACGCCTTCGCATTGATAAAATGTATGCTCGTGCGTTGCATCGACATCTTCATTTCGAAACACGCGCCCGTAACTAACCGCAGCAATCTGACCACCCTCTTCAAGCTTAGCTTTACCATCCTTTAAGATACGGTTTTGCATCGTACTCGTATGTGCCGGTGGGATAAATCCATCTTCCGTGAGGAAAGTATCGTAACCATCACGAGCCGGATGATTTTCAGGAAAATTAAGCGCACCAAACATATGATGATCATCATCAATTTGACGTGATTCAATCGCCTCGAAGCCCATGCGCGTAAAAATATCGATAACGTTTTCAAGCTCACGCGTGAGCGGATGTTGCGTGCCTTGTTCAGTTGCTAGCAGACCTAACGCACGACCATTCAGCCCCCATGGCGCAGTAACGTCAATCGACTCGATCGTACTATCTTCAAGCTCGACTTCACGCGCAGAAATTGCCGCTTCTAGCGCGAGCTTTAGTTCGTTAACCGACTTTCCATAAGCGCCTCGCTCACTAGGATCAAGTGTCGGAATGACGGTATAAAGTTGCTTTATTTCATCCGCCTTCAATACTGAACGCGGATCATCGGTGCTAGTAATGCGCGCCAATAGTTGCTCGCGCAGATCATTAATATCTATCATAACTAACTATAAGTATACGCTATCTGGTAG
>CBIHME010000074.1:0-4522 GCA_966210965.1 uncultured bacterium | reverse complement strand
AGCAAAGGATATCCCTGGATTAAAATGGTTGGCCTTTCATTAAATATAGTATCGGGGGCACCACTCGGGTTCTCGCGATGAAATAACCGAATCTTAGACTGCACCTCTGGTTTTTGAGAGTTAATTATTCTCTCCACTTCAGTCCTATCCCCACCATCATTTACGATGACATGAATATAATCGCTGAAACTCTGTTCACCAATAGAATTTATCGCTCGCGGCAAAAACACCGAACGATCCTTTGTCCTTGTAATGATCGCAACTTTTACCATATTTATATAGTAATTATATCAGACATGGGAAGACTTAGTCCCATAAAGTCGTACTGTCGAATAGGCGATTTGAATTATACTTATGTGATATCACAATCATCTCTCATCTTGGCGAAATACCGAACAGTGAATTTAATATTAGCACGCCTATTGCAATAGTATCTTGTATTTTTATGCATACTGTGATATAATATAATAAATGTTTCATCGAATGAATCCGTTCTTTCCCAACAATTTAGGACAGTGAGGTCTTATGAATACAACGACCAAACCAACTCAAGCAGTGAAGCTTGAAGATCGCATCGCCCGATGCTTGACGCAGGAGATTTTGCGCGGTAATTTATCCGCGTCTTTCCGGCTGGTCACCGCATTTCCTGACGACGCATCAGCTCAAGAGCTAGAACGAGCTAATCTGAAATTGAATGTGTCGGAGCGTGTCACCAATTTACTGGACAGCCAGAAAAGGCGCTTGTACGCATTCAAGGATATTCAGATCGAGACGATCGAAAATAAAATCGGCATGACGCCAGTCGTTAAGACTCGTCTTGAAATCACCGTCACGGTAACACGCCGTTAAGGCAGTCGACGTGGATAGAAAATAAATACCTCTCTGTCCTCGTCACTTAAATAGTGGAATACCTTCGACTAGTTAAGTGACGATTCGCTATTTTCGGTGTACCATTATTTATATGAGACTTCTTGAATATGAGGCGAAAACCATTCTTCGCAGCGCCGGCGTACCCGTTCCGAATGCGCAGGTAATTACGCGGGAATACACCCCTGAATTAGCATTGCCTATTGTTCTAAAATCACAGGTGCCGATTGGCGGCCGCGGCAAACTAGGCGGTATTGTTATTGTTGAGAAGCCAGAAGACGTGACTATGACGACTGACAAGTTATTCGAACTAGATATTCGTGGCTTTAAGCCAAACGCCATTCTAGCCGAAGAAAAGCTCGATATTAAAAATGAATATTATTTTTCATTCGTTATCAATAAAACAGACGCCTGTATCGAACTAGTCGCTCATACGAACGGCGGCGTTGAAGTAGAATTGAACGATCATGCTAGTTTTTTGCGCACCACTGTTACCAATAAAAACGCCGATCAAGCCGGCGAGCAATTAGCGGAATATCTTGACTTACCTGGCCAAACCTTTGCTTTGCAAGATATTATCGAACGCACCTACCGCTGCTTTACGAAGAATGATGCCACGCTACTAGAAATTAACCCATTGGTTCTAACCGTTAACAATAAATTAGTTGCCGGTGACTGCAAAATAGAGCTCGATAACGCGGCCACCTTTCGCCACCCTGAATGGAATTTTGAAGAAAAGCCAACGAACGCTAATTTTGTTGTGCTAGACGAAAAAGGAACGGTTGCGACAATCGCAAATGGCGCCGGCCTAGCAATGGCAACGGTTGATGCGGTTGCAACTGCCGGCATGAGGCCTGCTAACTTTTTAGATATCGGAGGTGGCGCCAATGCCGCCAGCGTCTTGTCTGCCTTTGAACGTATCATGGAGTTCAATCATATCCATGCTATTGTTATTAATATTTTTGCCGGCATCACCAGATGTGACGAAGTTGCAAAAGCAATTATTACCGCCAAAAGCCAAATGAAAGATCTACCCCCGTTGTTCATTCGCTTGGCAGGAACAAATTATGACGCTGCAGCTGCACTGCTTGCGAAAGAAAATATCGCCATTCTAGCAACACTAGAAGAATGCTTGCGTGCCGCGAAAGAGGTAAGTCATGAATAAAGAACTATTCGCTGCAAAAAACGTTATTGTCCAAGGAATCACTGGCGGGCAAGGATCTTTCCATGCCAAAGCCATGAAATCGGCTGGAACGAATGTCGTCGCGGGTACCTCACCCAATAAAGCCGGCGAGATGGTTGATGGCATTCCTGTGTACAGTTCGATAGCTGATGTCCAGCAAAACCACGTGGTAGATATCAGCATAATATTTGTACCAGCGCCATTTGCCAAAGCGGCTATATTAGAAGCAATTTCCGCTAAAATCCCACTGATTATCTGTATTACCGAGGGCGTTCCCGTGCATGATATGTTGCAAATTAAACAACGGATAGCAGGGGAGTCATCCGTATTGATTGGACCTAACTGCCCGGGCATATTACTACCCGGCGTTAATAAATTGGGGATTATCCCCGACAGTATGGGGTTACCCGGGACGGTTGGTATTGTCAGTCGGTCTGGCACACTCACCTACGAAGCGATGGCGGGATTAACTGCTCGCGGGATTGGACAAAAGTACGTCATCGGTATTGGTGGTGATCCTGTGCGCGGCACTGGCTTCATTGAATGTCTTGATCTATTTCAAAACGACCCAGACGTCACTAGTATCGTAATGATTGGTGAGATTGGTGGCACCGATGAATTAGCTGCAGCCGAGCACGTCAAAAAACATATCACCAAACCAATCTTTGGCTACATCGCCGGCCATCATGCTCCTGCTGGCGTTCAGTTAGGCCATGCTGGCGCAATTTTAGGAAGCGACGATGAATCAGCGAGTGCAAAAACGGATGCGTTTAAGACCGCCGGTATCACCACCAAAGACAGCATCGTAGACTTGATTAACGCCGTCGAATAGTCGACTATCACCGGCGGTGGTATAATAGAATCTAATGACATCGCGAAAAAAAATCACTATCCTTGTGCCTGCTTTTAATGAACAAGAGGTGCTTCGCCACCTATATGAGCGACTGTACAAGCTTGCCGGCGAGACAAAACAATACGCCTTTGAGTTCTTGTTCGTGAACGACGGCAGTCGCGATAAGACGTTACACATTATTAAATCGTACGCCGAAAAAGATCCTCGTGTCGCCTACATTAATTTATCGCGTAATTTCGGCAAAGAAACCGCCATGCTCGCCGGCCTCGACCACGCCAATGGCGATGCGACCGTCATTATCGATGCCGACCTGCAAGATCCACCCGAACTTATCCCCCAGATGATCAAGCATTGGGAAGACGGATATGATGATGTTTACGCACAGCGTCGCAACCGCGCCGGCGAAAGTTGGCTCAAGAAGACGACGTCGACGTTATTTTACCGGACACTGCAAAAATCCACTCATATTCCTATCCAGCAGGATACCGGCGACTTTCGCCTGCTGAGCCGTCGCTGCGTCATGGCCCTGCGGCAGTTCCGCGAAAGCGAGCGCTACACGAAGGGCATGTTCAGCTGGATTGGTTATAAGAAAAAAGAAATCACTTACGACCGCGATCCGCGCATGGCCGGTGAAACAAAATGGAATTATATTAAACTATTTAATTTAGCGGTAGATGGCATTACTTCGTTCACGACCGCTCCACTGCGCGCGTCATCAGTGCTGGGTATCGTCGTGTCCGTCAGTGCGTTTATTTATATCCTTTATCTGTTAATTCGGCCGTTTTTTGGTGTTTCAACTGGCGAAGGCTATTCGTCAATTATGGCTGTCGTACTTTTCTTGGGCGGCGTTCAGTTACTATCGTTAGGAATTATTGGTGAATATATCGGTCGCATATTTAACGAAACAAAGAACCGTCCGCTTTATTTTATCGATGAATACCGCGAAAGTCGTGATGCAAAATAGCCGACAAAAGCTTCGTTTTTTAGCAGTTGGCGGATTTAACACCTTACTTGATTTTTGTTTATTGTTTATATTCAAAGCACTAGGCTTACCGGTTATCACCGCCAACATTCTCTCGACGACAATCGCCTTTTGCTTTAGCTTTTTTGCCAATAAAAAGTACACGTTTCAAACAGCTGGCACTGATATTCGACGAGAAATCGTTTTGTTTATTGCAGTGACTTTGTTTGGATTATGGGTATTACAGACGGTTGTCATTGCACTTCTAACGCCCGTCACCGCACTATATACACCATCTGAAGATGTCGCATTATTCATTAGCAAGCTCATCGCTACCGGGGTTACGATGGTGTGGAATTACACCCTTTATTCCCGACTGGTATTTCGACACGGGCAAAAATAATAATGGTCAATTTTAAGATCACCCCACGGAAAATACGGTTTAGCCTGGTCAGTAGTATTAGCACGGCAATTGACTTTGCCATACTCCTCGTACTAACAAGCATCTTTCACCTCCCCCTTATCGGCGGCAACTTTATATCAACCTCGATCTCTTTTGTCTTTAGCTTTTTTGCAAGCAAAAAATACGCATTCAAAACACCCGATCACCACATTAAGCACGAAGCACTAAAATTCATTCTCGTTACCCTGTCGGGCA
>CBIHME010000073.1:0-4594 GCA_966210965.1 uncultured bacterium | reverse complement strand
CTCACAGACGGCGCGTCACTTATCGATGCACAATTCGCCAAGCAGTTCGGAGCGAAGCCACGTATCCTCATATCACCGGCAAATGTGAGCGCTGGCAGGCTCGGCGCCTTCACGAGTAACGAATCGCAAACCGGCTTTACGTTATCGGTCGGTGCCATGCCGCAACAAGGAAAGACGTACAAGTTTACCTACTGGGTCGCACAGTAGCCTCCTGTACTTGTATGTACCAAGTACAGAGGTTTTCACGGCAGGAAGTGCCGTTTTATTTTTGTCGTCAAAAGAACAGAGTGGTATAATACCTCTAATGTTAAAGGTGTTGTAAAACAACACACAAAATAACATAGAGACAAAGAGTTAAACAGTGGTAGAGGGTAGTTTTAAGCTAAGGCATTTTCGTGCACGCCTAAACTCAGTACCTACGAAAAGAAACATTTTCTTATGGCTTATGAGTGTTATTTTGATGGGGATCGCCACTGTAGTTTTTACAACATCTGTCTCTGCGGTAGATACTGTCCCTACCAAAATGAATTTTCAAGGTCGTCTGACGGATTCCACGGGGAATATCAAGGCTAATGGTTCATACAACATGCGCTTTAAGCTCTTTACGGGCGCCAGTGGCGGGTCGAGCGTGTGGTCTGAAGATCGGCTGGTCTCAGCTACGCAAGGAGTGCAGGTAACGAATGGTACATTCTCGATACAGCTAGGTTCTGTGACGACGCTTCCGGCGTCACTTTTTGCTTCTGGGCCTTTATACCTAGAGGTTGAGCTCCCGACCCCCGCCAGTGCGACAACGTCCAGCCCAGTTTGGACAGAACTCCCGATGACGCCACGAAATCAGATGGCAACAAGCGCATACGCGTATAATGCCGAAACGCTTGATGGCGTTGATGGCGCGAGCTATGCCCAAAAAGGTACAGCAAATACCTTCTCGGCATCGCAGATAATCAATGCGAGCTCAACCGCCGCTTTCGATGTTCAAAACGGTAGCACTGTTAGTGTCTTCAAGGTAGACACATTAGGAGCTACGGTCACAATCGGTACGAGTGACACTACCGGAACCGTTTTTGTACTCGTTACAAAAACTGGCGCAGGTGACCCTACGGGTGTTGCTGGAGCAATGTATTTCAACAGCAATGCTGGGAAGTTCCGATGTTACCAGAATTCAGCGTGGACAGACTGTATTGGTACTGGTGGTGGGGGCGGTGATGTTTACCTTGCAAACTCAAATACCTTCACTAACACAAATACGGTTGCTACAACGAGTGCGACCGCCTTTCGTATCCAGACTACTTCAGGTGCCGCTACACTTTTCACTGCTAATACTTCAACGATGGCTGTTACCCTTAATGGCAACTTGGCATTGACTACTGGCAAGACTATCTCAATTGCTGGTGATACCACTGCTAACCGTCCCGGTTCTCCAACTGAAGGCATGGTTTACTTCGACACCGACACCGATAAGCTCGAAGTCTATAGTAACGGTAAATGGCAAGCTGACCGAACCGACGCCGTACTCGTCGCTGCCAGCAACTCGAGCCAAGCCGACAAGGATGCTGCGGATTACGTAGCTGATGGCAACACTGGGACGGCCGCCGATGGAGACCAAGTACAGATAAATGCGGCGCTTACTGCTGGATCTGGTAAGAAAGTCGTGCTGCTGGCTGGCACCTATGTGGCTGACGCTACTATCTCCATCCCGAACAACACGGCATTTGCCGGTGTCGGCAATGGTACAGTCATTGAGCTGGCAGATCTCGATGCGACCGATAACCTCATTGAAAATACCGACCAGACGACCGGTACTGGTGTGACAATCCGTGACATGAAGCTCGATGGACGGAATGATTTGAATACCGTGGGAACGCAAAGGGCTGTATACCTTAACAATATGGGATCAGGTACGGGGGCTGCCGCCAGGGAGGGGGCAAAGCTTTCTCACCTTTTCGCTGACAGATTCCGCAGTGAAGCGATTTACCTGACCAGTTCAGACAATAGCAACGTTAACTCCGTGACGGTGCGCGGCAGCGGTGCGGGTATATACGTTATAGCCTCATCGAACAACAACATCGTGTCTGGCAACCTGGTACAGGGAAGCCCGACCGGTATCTACGTCGAGAATTCGCATAACACGACGGTCTCTGGGAATACTGTCGAAGGCTCTACCAACGGTATCTACCTGAATTCGACGTCCACCAGGAACACCGTGAGCGGCAATACGCTAGACGACGGCACTAACGCGATCACGATTGCCAACAGTAGTAGCAACAACTCGGTGACCGGGAACACTATCTCCGATAGCCCTTCCAGGGCCATTTACCTGCATACGGGTGCTATTGAAAACAGCATTTCTGCGAACAATATATTTAACTCCGGCGGTGGTTCGCTGAATAACGCCATCTACCTAGACGCTGCTGACTCCAACAGCATTATTGGAAACAGCATCAACGACAGTTCTGCGACGACGAACAACTACTCGATAAACATCTTTAACTCCACCTCCGATACTAACTACCTGGCTGACAACACTCTCGACGCCGGCTCGGTTAATGATGCAGGGACAGGAACGATCTATGCCAACCAAATCAGCGGTACTGGCATTCTGACGAACCGAGCGACAGGCTTCGCTATCCAGAGTCCGGCCGGTGGGAATATTCTCAGCAATAGCAGTACGACTAGTGTCACGATAGGCGCCGCCGATACCACTGGCACGCTTTTTGTTCTAGATACCAAGACTGACGCCGGTGACCCTACCGGGATTGCAGGTGGAATGTACTACAACAGCAGTGCCGGGAAATTCCGATGTCACCAGGGCGCCGCATGGATCGATTGTATCGGTGCAGCCGGTGCATCGCTCGGAACGAATACTTTTACAGGTGCACAAATAGTCAATGTTAGTTCCACGGCTGCATTCGATGTTCAAAACGGTAGCGCAGTTAGTGTGTTCAAGGTAGACTCCTCAACGAGCACAGTGACTGTCGGTACTGCCACTAACGGCTCAGTCTTTACATCGACGGGCGTCTCGTATGTCGGCACTGCACGACCTACGCGCACGGTGACGCTCGTGCCAGAGTATGCGGGCGCTACATTTACCGCTGATGGAAGCTCAAACAACGGATCACTGAATAGTGATTTCTGCTCGAGCAGTTCACTTCTGAACATGAACGCAGCGGCGTGCCCTTCGGCGGCGGATGAGCACAACTATTATTCATGGACAACGACCCAGGGGACGGCTCAAGACTATGATCTCTATGTCAGATACCAGATTCCGTCTGACTATGACACGGGCAGTATGGCAAATATGAAACTGACAGCGATGGGCACTGTAGGTGCAAACGAGATAGCCAGCCTAGCGCTTTACAAAGGTAGCTCAACGGCATGCGGAACGATAGCTGACGCAATAACCTCAAACGCTACCTGGGCAACATCGACCAGTGCATCGCCACTAGGTGCGTGTACGATCGCCGCAGGCGATATGGTGACGTTCAAGGTAAAGCTGACCGCTGTATCTAACGGGGTTGCGAGGGCAGGGGCGATAAGTTTTGATTACCGGAGTAAGTTCTGATGAACCCGCTATCACTCAGGCCATTTAGCATGTATAAAGTGACGCTGTGGCGCAAACGTAAAATTACCGCTGCTTCGGCTGTATTAGTCGCAGTTGTTCTTATTATCGGGCTTGCGACGCCTGCTCATGCTGCGGTGGCGCACGTTAATACTGCCTCGGGCAATAATGGTGGTGGATCTAATTCGCTTACTATAAACAACCCCTCTACTGCCCCAGGCCAGCTGTTGATTCTCGTTGTTACTGTCAGAGATACATCATCAATGACTAGCACTAGTGGATGGACAAATACACCAACGAGTGGCAGTGGTGTTATTACTGCCTCTGGTATTATTCAGACACATCATTATAAATTTACAACCGCCTCTGAGCCTGCAAGCTATACATTTACATTGGCAAGCTCGGCAAAAGCTTCAGGTGTAATTGCGGCATATTCAGGAGTCGATACGACTTCGCCGTTCAATGTGGGTGCAGGGTCATCTAATACGTCAAGCACGACAATGACCGCGCCCTCTATCACAACTACTATCGCAAACACTATGCTCGTCGCGACCTATGGTAGCGCAACTGGCACCACCTTTACCCAGGGCAGCGGCATGACCCTGAGGGGCCAGAACGCCAGTACGAGTAACGGAGCCGCCTCGCGTACGACGACGGGTCTTCAGGACGTTCTGCAGTCCGCAATCGGCTCGACAGGGGCAAAGACTATGACTGCGGGTAATGCAGCTACAAATGCAGGTTATTTGCTGGCCCTGAACCCCAGCACGGTGATCTCTCAAGCTGGTTACCGTTTTTTTACAAACCAAGATAGTGCCGATGTGGGCGCTGCACTGTCACCTCAGAATAACTACCCGGCTCCAGTAGCTCCGGATCAACCGGTACGGCTTCGTATGCTTCTAGGGGTAGACAGTTCTAGTAATAGCCTTGTTTCTGGTAAATCGTTCAAGTTACAGTACCAAGAAACTGGCAGTGCCTGTACCGCTACCGGAACATATACTGATATTACGGACACAACGCCGATACAGTATTACACAA
>CBIHME010000072.1:0-4633 GCA_966210965.1 uncultured bacterium | reverse complement strand
TGGGTGTACGTATCGGGTCTCGCCGATGCAGACGTAAAGCGGATCCTCACAGAGGCTGCACAAGCGCATGTCGGCAAAGGGCCACGCGTCACCGTTACCGTTCATACTGCCAGCATGTAGCAGGGTGAAACGAGCGTAAATCTTGCGCTTGTCATTCCGCCCAGTAGCGCATAAAAGTAAACGACTAGATACACAACAAAAACCTCATTAACCCCGATACTCGTCGAGCAAATACCTCACAATGGTTGGCTCCGATTGTCGGGGTATTTGCTTGAAAAACCCACTATACGCCTCGCGGTATCATGCGACCATTGCTTATTCGTACCTGCATGACATTTCTCATCCAAAAACAAAATACCCCGAGCGATCGGGGTATTTTGCATAATTAGGTATCTAATTATTTAGTGATGTTAGTAACAACACCAGCACCAACAGTACGTCCACCTTCACGGATAGCGAAGTTTAGACCCTGTTCCATGGCGATTGGAGCAAGCAATTTAACCTTGAAAGTCAAAGTATCACCAGGCATAACCATTTCTTTGTCAGCTGGGAGTTCGACTTCGCCAGTTACGTCAGTAGTACGGAAGTAGAACTGTGGCTTGTAACCCTTTGAGAATGGTGTGTGGCGTCCGCCTTCTTCTTTCTTCAAGATGTAAACTTCAGCGTCAAACTCTGTGTGTGGAGTGATTGAACCTGGTTTCGCAAGAACCTGACCGCGTTCGATTTGTTCGCGCTCAATACCACGAAGAAGGATACCAGCGTTGTCGCCAGCCTGACCTTGGTTGAGGTTTTTCTTGAATGCTTCGATACCAGTAACAACTGAGTTTTGTGATGCTTTAACACCAACGATTTCAACTGGATCGTTAATCTTAACGATACCCTGTTCGATACGACCGGTAGCAACCGTACCACGACCCTTGATTGAGAAAACGTCCTCAATAGGCATTAGGAATGGCTTGTCTAGGTCACGAGTTGGTTCTGGAACGTATTCGTCAACTGCCTTAACTAGGTCAAGGATAGCTTGTTCAGCGTCTGCATCACCTTCAAGAGCCTTAGTAGCAGAACCCTTGATGATTGGAGCGTTGTCGCCGTCGAAACCGTTCTTGTCAAGAAGTTCGCGGATATCCATTTCAACTAGTTCAACTAGTTCAGGATCTGCAAGGTCCATCTTGTTCAAGAAGACAACGATCTTAGGCACGCCAACCTGCTTTGCAAGTAGAACGTGTTCGCGAGTCTGTGGAAGTGGACCATCGTTTGCGGCAACTACTAGGATAGCGCCGTCGATCTGTGCAGCACCCGTGATCATGTTCTTAACATAATCGGCGTGTCCTGGCATGTCAACGTGTGCGTAGTGACGAGTTTCTGACTCGTATTCCTGGTGAGATGATGCGATCGTGATACCACGTGCGCGCTCTTCAGGTGCGTTGTCAATTTGAGCGTAATCAACTTTCTTGTTGACATCACTTGGGTGGTGTTTAGCAAGAACAGATGTGATAGCTGCAGTTAGAGTTGTTTTACCGTGGTCGACGTGGCCCATAGTACCAACGTTAACGTGAGGTTTGGTTCGATCGAAATCTGCCATTTAATTCTCCTGATTAATTATTTTTCGCGCACAACCCATACAGACTTTGCGACGTATGAGGTTAATTATACAGGGTTTATCGACTAACGTAAAGAGGTATTACCGATGTACGTGAAATGGCAGCGCTACCTGCGACTGCGCTGTTCAGACCGACTATTCATATAGGCGAGATACTTCCGCATATACACGCCGGACAGCATCGTTTTTTGATTCTCTCCAATAATGCCAATCGTAACGCCTGCATGCAGCTTGGCAACCGTCGTCTCGTACCCTATTTTAGGATCATCGCTATACATCGGCTGGGAAAAATCTGGCGAGGAAAGGCTTTTATCAACAAAGCCTTCCAGATACCGATATGGACAAATCGTACTTTTGTCGCACATTTTATGATTAGAATTTTGCACAGAAAGGCATGCGTTTGAATGCTCCTTATTACCGTCTGCGTCCGAATTTAACAGCATTACACCACCGAATGCCTCGCTATACCATTGTTTTACTTCATCAATTTTCATCGTAGAATTGTCGATATACCCGCTCAGACACGCCACTGGCAGTAAAGCCAGTTTCTCTTTGGCGATACGCGGATCATTGTCGACCTCCCATTCAAACGGCATAAAGCCGCTGGCTGCAACCTCCTCGATGGTCGGCTTATCATCAACTTCCGTTTTATCTAATAGCGCACTTGTAGCCATGACGACATCACTGAACGACTGACGATTGTGATACACCTTAATAAAATAGTCGATTACCGGTGTGATTTTTCGCGGTTCGTTTTCGGGCTGATTTGGCGCGTTTTCCATTGCGATACAATATCACTATTTCAGTAAACCGACAACTTAAAACCACCGCTATTTCTAACGGTGGTTTTAAGTCGATTGCGTACAAACTACTATTTGCTTGCGCGCTTTTCGATGATTTCCTGTGCAACGTTTGGTGGAACTTCTTCGTAGTTCGCTAGCTCCATCGTGCTGGCTGCGCGACCTTGGCTCATTGAGCGTATATCGCCAGTGTAGCCGAACATGCTTGCAAGTGGTACGAAAGCCTTGATTAGCTTGGCGCCGCCCATTAGGTCTTCCATAGCGTCGATGCGGCCACGGCGAGAGTTAAGGTCGCCGATGATATCACCCATGAAGTCTTCTGGAGTCGTAACTTCGACTTTCATAACTGGCTCAAGAAGGATTGGCTTAGCTTGCTTGACGCCTTCGCGGGTAGCAAGATGACCAGCCAACTTAAAGGCAAGTTCGCTTGAGTCGACGTCGTGGTAGCTACCGTCGTAAAGGGTCGCCTTAACGTCAACGACTGGATATCCAGCGATAACACCGCCGTCAAGCGTTTCACGAACACCTTGTTCAACTGGTTTGCGATATTCCTGAGGAACCACACCACCCTTGATTTCGTCAAAGAATTCAAAACCTTTACCTGGCTCGTTCGGTTCGAATCGGATCCATACGTCACCATATTGTCCACGACCACCAGATTGCTTGGCGTGCTTACCTTGTACTTCAGCAGTACCCTTGATTGATTCGCGGAAGGCAACTTGTGGTTCACCGATGTTCGCTTCGACGTTGAATTCGCGCTTCATACGATCGATAAGGATATCAAGGTGAAGCTCACCCATACCTGACATGATCGTCTGACCAGTCTCTTCGTCGGTGTGAACACGGAAAGTAGGATCTTCTTCAGCAAGACGCTGCAACGCGATACCCATCTTTTCCTGGTCGGCTTTGGTTTTTGGTTCAACGGCGATTGAAACTGGTGGGTCTGGGAAAGTGATTGATTCAAGTGCAATCGGGTGCGCAGGATCAGTAAGGGTGTGGCCAGTGAAGGTACCCTTAAGTCCAACGACAGCTGCGATGTCACCAGCGCTCACAGAATCGATTTCTTCGCGCTTGTCGGCGTGCATACGAACGATACGGCCGACGCGTTCTTTTTCGCCAGTCGTAGTGTTGAGAACGTAGCTACCGGCGGTCAATTTACCACTATAAACACGAACAAAGATCAGCTTACCAACAAATGGATCGGTTGCAAGCTTAAAGGCAAGGCCGGCCATAGGTTCTTTTTCGTCAGGCTTGCGTGACACTTCGTCACCAGTTTTTGGGTTGTTACCCCAAATAGCGTCAACATCAAGCGGACTAGGCAGGTAGTCAGTCATGATATCAAGAAGCTTCTCGACGATCACGCCACGGCCATCGCCACCTGATACGAGGAAGAAGTCACCAGCAAGAACACGCTTGCGAAGTGCTGATTTCAATTCGTCAGTCGTAATTGACTCTTCACCCTTGTCGAGGAATCGCTCGAATAGTTCGTCGTCGGCTTCAACCGCAGCTTCAACGAGCAGGCTGCGAGCATTAGTTGCTTTTTCGAGCATATCCGCAGGGATCTCACCTTCAACAAGCTGTTTGTCTGTGTAATCTTCGTACGTATATGCTTTCATTTCGATAAGGTCAACAACACCGTTGATATCCTTTTCGAATCCAATTGGCAAGTGAACAGGAAGAGCGTTCTTTGAAAGACGAGTGTGGATACTTTGAAGAGATTTATAGAAGTCACCACCGGTCTGGTTGATCTTGTTAATAAAGCAGATACGAGGCACGCCGTATTTGTTCGCCTGACGCCATACGGTTTCAGACTGAGCTTCTACGCCCATTTTACCGTCAAAGACCGTCACCGCACCGTCAAGAACACGCAGTGAACGCTCTACTTCGGCGGTAAAGTCGATGTGACCTGGGGTATCGATGATGTTGATCTTGTGGCCCTTCCAGAAACACGTGACGGCAGCAGAAGTAATCGTGATTCCACGTTCTTTTTCCTGAGCCATCCAGTCGGTCGTTGCGCCATCGCCGTCGCCACGGACTTCACCGATTTTGTGATTAATACCAGTACGGTACAAAATACCTTCTGTTGTTGTAGTCTTACCGGCGTCAATATGCGCGATAATACCAATGTTACGAAAGTCCTTTAGGGGGACGGTTTTCTCTGCCATAGGGTGTTGTCTCTTCCTCTTTAAATATTACTGCCTGCTATTTTTAGACATAAAAAAAGCGCTATAAG
>CBIHME010000071.1:0-4669 GCA_966210965.1 uncultured bacterium | reverse complement strand
AATGCTGCTTTGAATGCTTTTCCGTTATTAACCACCTTACCATCTGGGAATGTGATCGATTGAATCGTGTGCCGCTGAACGCCTAAGATACTTTTCGTGTCTTTTTCAACAGTAAAGCCACGCGCCTCTAGGTTTCGCACCATCGTATCGCTCATGGTGGTTGTTTTGCAGCGGATGCCGCATTTGCCGTCAGATGTTTCGGCGAAAGCGTTTTTAGCTTTTCCAATCTTCTCAGCATAGACGGCGTTCGTTCTGATTGATACTGCCGTGTGCGCGTCATTGAAATTATTTGTAAGTACATCAGTAAGCTGTACTATCAGCAACGACGGCGACAATAGTCCGGTAATCGCAATACCGCCACCGCCAAGTAAAAGGATAATCGCTCCGATTGGACCGTTTTTTTTGAAGGTAGCCTTAAGATCGAACTTACCTTTTGCATTAGTGGCGCCACTCCATTTATTTGTCCAGCCGCCACCTGCCTCTTCTTGGTCCTTAGCCTCATTGATGTTTTTGCCTGGATCATCGGCACCCGTGTCTCCAGATACGCCAGAAGCATCTCCAGCGCTTACCGGATGGTCGTCGAGGCCGTCACTATTGCGATCGTAGCCATCGATCGCATCGTGCTCTTGTCGGTAAAGATCGCGTGCTGAATCGGACGGATTGTAACGTGCATCCGCCGCTTGCCTCTCGTCTATACCGCCGTTTAATCCCTTTGCCATAACTTTCCTTTATTATACGCTGTATTCACCTGGGTTCATGTACCCGTTAGGTGACTGCGGCTGCGTGGGTGGTGTATTGCTGCGCAGCGGAGTGGTAGTAATAAGTCCCGTTTCGGTTGGACTTGCTTGGATTTGAATATGCACATGGTTTTGCCCGGCAAAGAAAAGCCCCTGTCCGACCGGGAAGTTCGCCAGACGTTTCTTCTCTTCTTCGGTTAACTTAAAGACATCCGACAATACATCAACAGCGCTTGAAGACTGTTTCAGTAGTAGCTGCATTGATGAGTTGGCGACGATCGCGCGGCCCATCTTGCTGCCCATGAAATCCTCGACATCTTGAGTGATCGTCGTCAGACCCAGGTAATATTTACGCGCTCGTTTTGCGAGACTAAAGAGGAAATTGGCCGAATCATCATATTTCATTAACTGCCATGCCTCGTCCACGATCAGCATACGTTTGCGTTGCTGTGACCTGGTAATATTCCAAATGTGCGACAGTACGATATACATTGCAACTGGGCGCAGTTCATCTTCGAGGTCGCGGATGTTAAAGACTACCATGTGGTTATTGATATCAATATTACTTTGCTGGCTAAAGATACCAGCGAACGTACCGGTTGTGTATTTACGAAGGCGCTGTGCGAGCGCTGGCCCGGTGCCGCCCATGTGCAGCAAGGTGTCATAGAGGTCGGAAATGGTTGGCGGCAGCGAGTTGTGCGTCAACGGATCGCTCGTGATACCGGCGCGCGCATACGTGTCGATCAATCCTTGATCAAGGTCAGCTTCTTCGGCAGGGTTTAATCCCGCCATCAGTTGTCCGCTAGCGGTCATTTGACTACCGCCCAGCATCAGACGTAGCAAGCCGTGTAGAGTGACGAGGTTCGCACGCAATGCGTCGTCCGCCTCTTCGCTATCGATAACACGCGGCAAATCAAATGGGTTGATGCGCGTATCGGCATTTAGGCTGAGGCGAATATAGCTACCGCCCACAGCGTCGGATAGCTTTTGATATTCATTTTCTGGGTCGATGATTAGTACGTCGGCGCCAATCATCATGCTGCGTAGCGCTTCTAATTTGACGGTGAATGATTTACCAGCACCGGACTTTGCAAAGACAACCATATTAGCGTTTTCTAGACTAAAACGGTCAAAAATAACCAGACCGTTATTGTGCATGTTGATACCATAGAGGACACCCTTTTCCTGTGTCAGGTCGGCACTAGTGAACGGGAAGCTCGTGCTGATTGCGCCGGTATTCATATTGCGGCGGATCTGCAGTTGATCGCTCATCTGTGGAATAGTACTGTTCATTCCCTGCTCTTGCTGACTGCTAGCAACCTTGCTAAAGATGAGCTGCTGTCCAAATAGTGTCTCGATTTTGTGCTGAACAAAACTCAGTTCATCAAGGCTGTCTGCATATAATGTGACATACAATCCATAACGGAAGAAACGCTCGGCACCAACCTGTAGCTGATCGCGGAGTTCTTCGGCATCAGCCATAGCAGCCTCTAAGCCAGGGTCACGCGTGCGACCTTTTTCGCTATTAATGGACATCGACGCTTCCAGTTGAGTTACCTTTTTGCGCAGGTTATTCAAGACGACTTGACTGTCGACTGGGTAAATAAACATACTGATATCAAGCACTTCATCGATGTTGATGAGTGAGCTTAACCATCCAGTATAGATTTGGCGCGGATAGCCATAGACGTATAGGGTGCGGCCATATTTTGTGCCCAGGCGGAAATGACTGGAATGAATCTCGAGGCTACTTGGGGCAATCAAGTCACGGAGAGTTGTCATACCTTTTAGAAAGGCCTGTTCAACCTCAACCTGTTCGGCGGCGCGTTGCTGTGCGGCAATATCAACTGGGTCTAGTTTTTTCTTACCCATACTTACATTCCCCCTTCTTGAAGATGCGGTCGTGACGCTTCACCCTCGCCTTTTTTGACGTATGTCGATGTGACGTTTTCAAAATCACCAAGTGGCTCGCGCACGGCAGTGTCTGGATTGTACATATTGTAGTACAGCTCGCCTAATTCTTTGGTGTTCAACTGAACGCTTTTGACGCCCAATTGGAATAACCCGCTTGTAACAGAGTCAACGCGGTTCTTAATTTCATCTTTAGCCTTATCGTAGGTAATCTTGTCGATTTTCGTCGCTGTCGTTTGTGGCTTGGCAAATACCTTGCTAAAGAAACCCTTACCTTGCTCTTTTAATGAATTCAAGTCACCTGCTGGGTAGTAAGGCACGACAATGAAAAAGCTTTTATCCATAATGTTTGCTTCTTGGGATAAGATATCGATAAAGTTAATGTAGTCGTCCATCAATACATTTAGTAGCATGTTATCCTGGGCGCGGCGGATAGTGACGAGTCGTTCAATGTAGGGACCGATATCAACGCGCTGCGACCGAATAAAAATTTGGATAGGAAAATACAGTGCGTTCAAGAAATTCTGATAGCTAAACTCAACGCCTTCACGCTCGCGCGAACTCATTAAATCGAAGTTGATGGATTTGCAAGCAATGACCGCCCGAAAACTACTGTCGCTCATAATCACCATGCCGTCACGGATTTCGGATATTAGTAAGCTATTCTGTGTCGTATTTTGAGACACAGCTGGTTTTGCTGTTTGATCTGCGACTGGCGCTTGCGGTTGCTGATTAGAACCGATTGGATCGGGGTTCATTGGCATAGCCTGCGGTTGTTGTTGATTATTCGGCGGCACGATCCCATTTCTTCCTTGTTGTTACCACTTCTCACCTATCGTAGCGATATCACCACTTCATTTTCATCGGCTTCTTGCTGGCGAATGCGCTGGGCTTCGTGAGCAATTGTTTCGATCGATAAGTCAGGGTTATTTGCTAGGTTTATTATATCAGGAGATACAACCTTTTCGCTAGTGGTTATTGAGACTTGCTCTAAGACTGGAGGCGGTACTGGCACCGGCGTTGGCTGAACTTGCACCTGCGCTTGCTGCTGCGGTGCGGGGTGGGTGTATTCAGGTGGCGTACCGACGGGTTGTCCACTTAACGGTGCGACCACTGATTGGTGCATGGCATTCGGATAGGGATTGAAGTTGACGTGAACCGGCTCTGTTGCTGGCACTGCTGGTGCTGACGTGGTGGCTTGTACTGCTGGCACCTGACCAAGATTTGGGTCGGAAAACACAGAATTATCAGTCGGCAGTGATGGCGGTTGTGTTGGTGCGCCAAATACCGCATACGGATCAGCTAGTGATGGTGCGGTGAACTGTGCGCTTGGAGGTGGTGGACTGGCGGCAACTTCGTTTTGGTGCATTCGATCAAGTACTTCTTGGCGGCGGCGAAGATCTGATTGATTAATCATCGTATCGAACGATCCAGCTACCCTGCCGTCGGAAGCCAACATATCTTCGGCTTGCTGAGCTTCGAAAAAGAACTCGTTTTGCATTGGACTAACTGACTGCGAGGTTGCGACACCACGAATCGCCCAGCCACCCGTATCAACAATATCCGCCAAATAGGATAGTCGGCGTTCTGCTTCGGTCTGAGTTAAGTCTTTCGTACGTTGAATCTCGACTACTTTTGGTGCCGTAATTTCAACAAGCGATTGAATGCCATCCGCTTGCCAAAGGCGTTTGCGGGGCTTTAGATAGAATGACACAACCGCGGCCAAGTAAATTTCCATTGGCTGGTCTTTTCGCAGCGGTAATGCTAATGCGCCAAAAAAGATGATGACCGGCAGCGGAATAATCGCGAGTGGGATAAACAGTTGTGCTAATCCCCAGGCAATTGCAATCGAAATCGCCACGATAATCAAATAGATAAATTGGCGGAAACTAAAAGGGCCGATGAGCTTGTCGTCTGCCTCAACATCCTGCGGTACCTTGTAGACTGCCATATTGCTTATAGTATACCGCAGACGACGTCGTTTATACAGTGATTAAGATCAAACTAAGGAGTGTTTGGTG
>CBIHME010000070.1:0-4695 GCA_966210965.1 uncultured bacterium | reverse complement strand
GTATTAAGCAGCTTACTTTCCTTGAGGGCTTTTTTTGTGAGCACGTAATCGTCATCGTCATCATCGGCCATCAAAATAGTAATTGGGGCTTTGTTAGTCGTCATGCATTTGCTCCTTGAATTTAATCGGTAACTTAATTATAAACGTTGATCCTGATCCCGGCGTACTTTTCGCGTCGATTTTTCCACCGTAGCGTTCAGTAATCTTGCGGCAAACCGCCAACCCTATACCTGTACCATCATAGGCGTCTTTGCCGTGAAGCCGCTGAAAAACCGAGAAAATACGATCTAAATACTTTTCGTCAAAGCCGATACCGTTATCTTTGACGTGGATTTCATAATACTTGTCAGTTTTTGAAAGCGGCTGCACTGTGACTGTCACCACCGGCGGCGTATCCGTTTGATGGAACTTCAATGCGTTACCAATGAGGTTTTGAAATAGCTGGCGCATATGCGTTGCGTCGGCCCAAACCGCTGGTAACTTTGCGATCGTCACGGTTCCCTTTTTTTCCAAGATACTCGCCTCCAAGTCACTAACGACATCTTTTACGATGACGTTCAGGTCAACTTGTTTGACATCTTGCGGCTTCGTAGAGACGCGTGAGAAAGCTAACAGATCCTGGATAAGTGTACTCATTCGTGATGCGGCGCTACGCATGCGATTCAAATACTCTTCACCCTCGCCCAATTTATCCTTGTATTCACTTTCTAGTAGATCACCGAATGCTTGTATTTTACGTAGCGGCTCCTGCAGGTCGTGCGACGCAACATAGGCAAAATCTTGCAACTCCTGGTTACTGCGCGCAAGACTTTTACTGTACTTCTGTAGTTCACGCTCAATCTTTTGACTGCGGCGAATTTCTTTCTCGAGGCCGTCGTTCGTTTCAACAAGCTGGGCTGTTCGCTCTATTACCCGGCTTTCAAGCACTTCATTCGCCGTCTCTAATTTTTGCTGCAATACCTTACGCTCTGCCAGTTCGTGCTGAGCTGCTTGATAAAGATTTGCATTATACACGGCAAGCGCGGCACGGTTAGCAAGGCCTTTTGCGACCTCGAGGTCAGAGTCCTTGTAGTGCACTTTCGATTCAGCAGAGATGAGACTGATTGCACCAATCACTTTATTGTTAAGCTTCATCGGAACAATAATTGCCGAGCTAAATCCGATATCACGCATGAGCTTCAACTCTTGCTCGTCTTTTGCGGCAGCAACGAGCATTTCGTCAGGAATGTCAGGATAGTATTCAAACTCACCAGTGCGCAGTACCCTAGGTAGTCCGCTAGGGGCGTCCATGTCGGGCGGTCCTTGTTTTTCGTGCAGTTCTTCTGCCCACTTAACCTTTTTTGGATCGCGGTGCGCCACTGCGACGCGTTGCACTTTTTTATTCTGATACAGATCGATCGTGCACCAATCGGCGATATTCGGCACAACCATCTTTGCGATCGTATTAAGCGTCACTTTTGGATCAAGTGATGCGGAAAACTGCGTACTAGCAGCGGTCAAGAATTTTAAGTTGTTCTCTGCTGATTTTCGATCTGTAATATCAACGATTACCCCAGGGAATTTGACGGGCTGGTCCGAATCGTCGGATTCAATCTGGCCGCGTACAATCACCCAGCGCATATCGCCGTTACTATCCATCACTCGGTATTCGCTCTCGTACAACACCTTTGAATGTAGAGCGCTATCAATCTCACCGACAACACGCTCTCGGTCTTCGGGATGAATTGAGTTCAAGAATGAATCTAGGGACAAACCGTCTTTTACCTGTTCGGTCGACAAGCCAAACATCGATGCAAGGTTATCGTCAGCAAACACTTTATCTTGCTTCAAATCCCAGTACCACGTGCCGATGGCGCTATTCGAAAGCGTCTGCTCTAGCTGCGACTGAGTTATGTCAAGCTTTTGCTGAGTCAAGACTCTAGCGGTAATGTCTTCGGTCGCCTGGTATACTGCACGAACCGTTCCATCCTGGTCGAAAACCGGGTGATGAGAAACGCTCCAGTACATCACTTTCAGATTACCCTCGGTATCCTTAAGGTCGTATTTCAGATCAGGCATAACGTCCTGCTGGCCTGTCTTGATTACTTTCCCAATAGATTCCAGCAATCGACTGTTGCCGTTTTTTACGTATTCTTCAGAGGTATCAGGAAAAGCGTCGAACAGCGGTTTACCAATGACATCTTGCCTGCGCACCATCGCAACCGATGCATGCGCTTCGTTTTCTTCGATAATCGTAAATGTGGGATCGTCAGCGTCAAACACGATATACGGAGCCGTGAGTGAGTGAAATAATTTTTTGTAATCAATCTTAGATTCTACTTTTACAGCCATAAATATCTTTCAAGCAGCCATTCATCTGCGGATTAGTCTTAGGTCATTATACGTCTGTTGGCACTTGATGCAAACATACAAATAGAGCGTGGCTCGCTCTATTTGTATCTGTTTTTAATGTAACTATACTCGATGCGCAGTACGGCCCGACGCCGCTTTTACGATGGCGAGTAAGATGACTGCGCCGATAATTGCCACAATAACGCCCATAATACTAAACGTCTCAGGGGCAGCACCGGTCATCATACGTACCAAGAAGCCACCAATGAAAGCACCGATGATACCTACAACTATATTAGCCATAGCTCCCATCTCTGCGTCGGTATGCATAATCTTTGATGCGATCCATCCTGCTAATGCGCCGACGATAATCCAAGTGATAATTTCCATAATCATTGCTTTGTCTCCTCTTTACGTTATTTATGGTCCTATCATAAAATTCATTTAACAAGCGAGCTGTAAAAAATATCACTAAATTTACATTTCACCCGCCTTTCACGCCATCTCTCCCCTTATCCTTTACCTGCTCTACCACCGTATCTTGTAATCCGGGCGCGCTTTTGGGTAGCTCGATTTGCTTCTCGACGACACTGTAATGCGCATTAGCATGGACGACGCGTTCGATAGCAGGGATATTATGACCTTTGACGACCACGAAACGATTTCTTTGTTCATGAATATGCGCATATGCGCGTGGCGTCAACATAATGCGCACTTCACATTTTTCATCCGAGCATTCGCAGTAAAAGTGTAATGGCGCATTATCGTCATAACTAAGTTCAGACTTACCCTCTTGCTTTGCAAGCTGCACTAGCTCGTCAAAACCCCTTTGAATCCGCTCATTATATTCCCGAAACACCATTTCATTTTGCGCCATACGACGCGCCGCCTGAGTACTAACCATACCTTCCCGACACCGCCTTTCTTGCGATTAAAGCACCTGCTGTCGCCGATTAAGGCTGTGTTGTCGTATCGGTATCGTCCTGATCAACACCATCTGGACCTTTATCGATTGCTTCGGCGCCTTGCTCAACACCTTGCTCGATAGTCTGCGCAGATTGTTCCGCTGCTTCACGAATTCGTTCATCCAGATCCGCCCCCGTACGTTCATACGCCATCCAGGCAAGAATAAACGCCGCAATTGCAATAACCAGCGCAATCATAGCGACTACCCCTGAAAATCCTTGTTGCTTTTCACGCATATTACATCCTTTCGTTAGTTAATACCCCTAGCCTAACAGCTCGTCAGTTATGTGAATATGAAATATTTCACAGCTAATCATAAGTAGGGATCGTATCTAATTAAAGTAAGCAACGGCAAGCAGAATGATTATGGCAACAACAATAACAAATACTTCGAGAAGGGTAAAACCAGCTTGGTTATGTGTGGGTCGTTGCATAAAAACACTCGCTTATTAGTACCTACATAATACCACGAATATATACCTTGGTATGGTATTTTTTGCTATACTTAAGCATTAAGAGGAATATGGCTATATATATGACTGATCAGCGGGCGGGCAAAACAAGTCACACGGCACATGCAACGACAAAATACAGGTTTGGATCCACAGGTTTTTGGGTGGCCAGTCTTGTTTTATGCGCCCTGGTACTTCCCGTCTCTGTCAGCGCCATCACTTCACTGTCTCAAGGCTTCTCAACCGACGAAGCACTTTCGCTCGGCTCTATTGTCAGCCTGAAATCCAACACAACAGATCGGGTCATTGCCGCATCATCCAGCAATGCAGACAGCATACTTGGAGTGGTCATCAACGACGGCAGCTCGCTACTGACACTCTCTAACGGCCAAGAAGATCAAGTACAGGTTGCGACCAGCGGCATGGTCTCGGTATTAGTCTCTGATATCAACGGCGAAATCAAACAAGGTGACTCAATTACCGCATCACCCGTCAAGGGAGTCGGCATGAAGGCAACCAGCAATGCCAAAGTCGTCGGCATCGCCCAAGGTAAACCCGTCAACAGTGACAACACACAGCAAACCTATAAAGATAGTGAAAACAAAGATCACCCAATTCGCCTTGGTGAAGTTCCAGTATTAATCAATGTTTCGTATTACTACAAACAACCCGACAAAACAATTATCCCCTCCGCTATTCAAAATGTCGCCAACGCGCTTGCTGGCAAAACCGTTAACACCACGCCGATCCTTATTAGCGGCGCCATCTTCATCATTACCTTGGCGGTCGTCGTCAGTATTATCTACTCCATGATACGCAGCAGTATTATCTCTGTCGGACGAAACCCAATGTCGCAATCTGCTGTCTACCGCGACGTCATTCAGCTGTCTGCACTTGTTCTAGGCATTCTAGCCGTCTCATTAACATCAATCTATTTCATTCTAAC
>CBIHME010000069.1:0-4725 GCA_966210965.1 uncultured bacterium | reverse complement strand
GAATATATCCGCGACGTTATGCGCGACTATTCCCAGCAAATCATTATCTCCATAGAACACACCCAGTAAGGTGACTAGTCCGTACACGATACCAAACACTTGGAAATATAGTCGTGCGTTCTTATGTGTCCTCGACAACGCAAGCGCCGCGACGCCAGATACCAAGTGGATTATATTATGAACTCCGTTCACTTCGAATATACCAAGCAAGTGCCCGTCTGGCGTAAACGCAGGAACAAATCCCAAAATGCCCACCACTACGAACACAGCACCGAATACAGTTGCCGCCTTTTGCACTAAAGTCATAGTCACCTCCTTGTGTTATTTATGAACTTGCCTCTATCATCGTTCAAACGACAGTTCATCACAGTAATATATCTTACAGTTCCGACGGACAATACCCCGCCCTAAACTACAAAGCGTGCTGATAATTCTTTCCGGAACCGCAAGTCGGACACCCGTCCGATGCGCACTGCTCCTATTTAATAACCCCATCTGACTAGTGGGGTTATTATAAACTCTACAATCACTACCTTAGACGCTAATGATCTTCGTTCGCTTCAATGCCTTGTACTCATCAGCCTGTGGTAGCCATGGGATGTGCGTATGCACTTCGTTGACCGGTACTGCTTGCACGAATCGTACGGCATCTTCAGGTCGCTGACCCGTCGATTCATGGCCAGTCGTTAAATCAAGCTCCGCTGCAGTCTGCGGAATCTTAACCCACGATCGCACCTGACGATACACATCAGGCGTATCAGGACTTGGGTCATTGATCGTATATTCGCCAAAGAAAGTCAAATTTTGCTGATATGCACTAAGGTCGACGCCCGTTTCTTCGTGCACTTCACGAACAGCCGTTTGAACGGTATTTTCATCAGGATCAGGCTTGCCGCCAGGTAATTGCCAGTTCTCGCCATCTTTACTAACAATAATCACCTTCTCGTCTGCCGTCAAAAGCCACACGTACACCTGCCGTATCGGTGATCCCGGGACGGATTCTGGTGTGTCCTGGATTATTCGCCATTCTCTCGTAATCTTTGACATATCCCTGTCATTATCATGGCGGGCAATAATAATGTCAAGCCGACAGGCAATCGCCCCTAACCATTCGACGTTACTTTTTGGCACGTCACTCAGGTTAAAAAAGTCAGCTACTTGTGGGTCACGCGAATTTCGAATACGCAGTAGTGTACCGATTGCATCGTGCGGTCCGTCCGAGGCGTGAAATACATTCCCCTGTTTTAACGACTCTAAGACGTCTTGAGTAGGACGTTCGTCTTTCATGGCCGACGTTCGGGCGACAACCATCGCCAAAATACTGCGGTCTGTCAGGATACGACTCATTTCAGAATAAAAATCTTCGCCCCTGGAGTCACTATAGATATAATCGGTAATCTTGGGTGGCAAAATCATTTCTTTATGGCGCATTACCGCCAAGCCGTTATCTTGCAGGTCGCTACTAAATTCATCAACTGCGTCCTTATAGTCGGGTTTCAAAAAACAAAAGCCCACATTGTGTGCAAGTTTAAATTCGCCTGATGGCATATAAGGGGTGTGATTTTCACTGCTTATTGACATAACACTAACATTATAATATAATTAGCTTAATGAGTAAAGCCGCTAATAATAAGAGCTACACGGTTATTATACCCGCTTACAACGAAGAGTCCACTATTATCGCATGTCTGGACCGAATATTCGACGCCGCAAAAGCAGCTGTCGGATACAAACTATCAGAGGTCGTTGTGTGTATTAATGGCTGCACTGACAATACAGAAACTGTTGTCAAACAGTGGTCTAAGCTACCGGTAAAAATTATCCACTCAGAACCAGGCTACATCCCTGCGATGAACACGCTTTTTGAATACACCCGCAAGAATCACCCCGATTCCTTATTTATTAAAACTGACGCCGATGGGCAAGTTGATGCTAATTCATTCACTGTATTATTCGATCAGCTCGCGCGGCACGACGAACTCGTAATCGTTGGTGGCCACCCCATTCCGTTAAAAACGGCCAGTAAAAATCCGTATCGGATACTTCTTGCAAAAACGCTTTCGATCCGTTCTCGATCACCTCAAACAGAGATAACAGTCGAAAACACAGCACGTTACCATCCTTACTCGACCTCCGACCCAATCAGTGAGCTTGATGGGCGCGAAGATAAGATGAAAGTGTATTTCCACGGTCGCCTATGGTGTGCGCGCAGTATCAGTATACTTCCCAACCTTCCACCCAGCGTCATCGGCGACGACGTTTTCCTACCCGGCTGGCTACTCCGCGAATTCGGCCCAAAAAGTCTGCGTCTGCATTACGGTGCCAAAGTATACTTCCATCCAAACTATAGCCTGCGTCGTCATTGGAAAGTGTATCGCCGTATTTTTGAGGATCGCAAAATCGTCTACAGCCTCCCCGGCTTCGAATCATATGCCCTAGCATGTCCACTCCGACTAGATTGGTCGTATATATTCACACACTGCAAGCCGCACGAAATCCCTTATTTTCTGCTATATGCAACCATCGTGTGGGTTGAAAAAATATCCTACGTCCGCACCCGATACAGCCTGACATACTGGCAATACGAAAGCAAAGAATCGTAATGATCATCAATATCGTCAGCCCCCACGCAAGTGTCTATTTAGGCGGCATGGAAATCGTGACGATCAATATGGCATTACATCTTGCGCGCCTTGGTGTGACCGTACGTTTCTTCACTCGACAGCCAAAAGTCACGCGCTCTGACGCATACGAACAGCTACTTGCTACAAAACCCTCGACGCTTTCCGTGATCGAAGTTTCCCTTAGTGACCATACGCCACCGCCCGACAGTAGCTGGCCGACATTCTATAGAATCTCGTGTGATTTCGGCGTTGCAGCACAGCCGCTTTACGACCGCTATTCTGATGCAGATCTGTTCATTACCCATCTGTCCGTCGACTCGCTTTTCATCCCACCTACCAGTAGGACTGTTCTTCACCTACACGGCTCCCCGTACCATCCCGACCCGCTCATGACAGCGGCCGTGCAGTTACCCGTTGCGACCATCGCTCATTCCGAATCGATCCGCGCATGGTGGACCGATCATTTTCCCGACTTACATCCGACGCTATTCCTTAACGGTATTGATATTACACGCTATAACGGCGATTCGTTGGCAGAGCGACCAATTGACGTACTATACGTCGGTCGTTATCTTGAACATAAAGGTGCTGGCGACATTCTACACGCACTCCAGCCCGATCAAATCGCCGTCCTTGCCGGCAACGGGCCGTATTTAAGCGAGCTAAAATCAATCGCGACCGCCCGCAACCTCACACAAGTAACGTTCTACGACACTCCATCGTCAGATACCATCGCGCAGCTATACAAGCAAGCAAAGATCTTCGCCTGCCCATCACGCGCCAAAGAGGGGCTGCTTACTACTCTGCTCGAAGCCGGTGCCTCAGGTTGTGCTGTTATTACCGCATCCGGCTCTGGCATGACTGATTTGGTTATCGATAAGCAGAATGGACTCGTTGTCGAGCCGGCAAATATCCTACAACTGCAGTCGGCGATCGCCCAACTGCTCAAAAATCAGTCCGAGCGCACTACCCTTGCTGCACAACTACAAACAGACATACAGCGTGGTTGGTCGTGGGAACAGCGGGCTAAAGATCTGAAGGAGATCTACGAAAATGCCACAAAATAAGTTCTACGTTTCCAGTTTTGACATCACCGTCGAACTAACCGTCACAGGTACGGCAGCCTTTTACGAGCACCTGCGTACGCATCAGTTTTGGCAAGAGTTCATCCCCGCATTCTCACCCACAAAAACCGGCCGCGTCGTGACCGACTGGTCTATCACCGAAAGTGACAGCTGCACATACGACATATCAACAAAACACATACAGACGAATCAGGCGCACATCAAACAGGCGATCGTCATCCTCGAGTCAATCCTCGAACGCTACCGCCAAGAATCGAGACGATACACCTTCCACGGCTCGGCTATTGCGCACGGTTCACGTGCGGTCGGGTTAATAGGTAATCTATCCGGAATAGGCAAATCAACCATGGGCGCATATGCCGCACAGCATGGCTGGCAATGGCTTGCTGATGAAAAGTTCACCATCTCCCAGGGGCGTATTGTCGGCAGCACCAATAGTATCCTGAACGACAAAAAGACACGCAGCGCAGTCCTTGGGCACAGTCCCACATTTGACTTAAACGCCGTGTACGACCTGGCCATGTTATGCAACCCGATCATCACAACCGAAGAGCAGGCCGTTCAGCATGAATGGTCGCATGACAAAAAACTCTGGATTTATAACGACGAAATCAGCCGGGATATTCGCCAAGTAAACGGCATTCTGTCTGGGTTTAGTGAATCACTGCAATCGTTCGACACCCCCGAAATCACCAATCAACGAAACAAGGCCGTCGCACAGCTTGCGAACAACGTGCCCGGTGCGTTCATACGAGGCCATCAATCAGCCGTTCTCGCTGCAATCGAAGATATACTTGCTATACAGTAATGGTTTTTTCGGCAAATGGTGATACTAATATCGTATGCGCACCGATTAGCTTCGCTGGCATTAAATCATCGACTAGACCGTCGCCGATGACACAGGCTTGATCGGCCGTCACACCATGCTTTTCAAAGATCCGCTGCAGGTTTACTACCGACGGCTTTGTTTCGTGGGTCATATCGCCAGTATAGACAGTACAATCTAATCCACGAAG
>CBIHME010000068.1:0-4757 GCA_966210965.1 uncultured bacterium | reverse complement strand
ATGTTGGCAATCCACCTTTCTCCTGCTATAGTATACTAGTAATGAGTACATCTCAAAAAGATGGTGACAAACTGCCTACGCCGCCGGATGCATCGACGGTCATTTTATTGCTAACGACCATCGGCGATACGACATGGCGCATGTTTGTACCAACGATTGGATTGACCGTCCTAGGGTTGCTGGCTGATAAATGGCTGCATACGACACCATGGATTATGATCGTAGGAATTATCGCCGGGGCTTACCTGGCATACGTATTAGTAAAACGACAAATCAAGAGAGTTAAAGAATAGAATATATGAATCACTTCGCCGCTATGGATATACATATTAGTCTCGCAGCCGAGAAGCTTTTTAGTATCGGTGGCTTTTATGTAACTAACGCGGTCCTGATGGGCGTTATGGGGCTGGTATTATTTCTTGGCATCTTTATTTACGTTGCTCAGATGGTTAAGAAAGGCCGCTACAATCGTTTTATCGGATTGGTTCAATGGGCGTTCGAAGGTATGCTGGGCGCGATTGATACAGTTATTCCTGATAAGGTGATCGCGCGCAAGATTGCCCCACTTGCATTAACTGTCTTCTTCTTTGTCTTGATTTCGTATTGGATTAGTATTATTCCTGGTGTCGGATCGATTACCTATAACGGCGTTCCTATTTTCCGAAGTATTGCTGCTGATCTTAACTTTACGTTTGCGATTGCAATCATCGTCATGGTGATGGTGCAAATATATGCAATTTCGCGCCATGGTTTTTTTGGAAATATCGGCCGCTATATTCGTAATCCGCTCAAAGATCCGATTGGTGCATTCGAAGGATTTTTGGAGCTTATCGGTGAGGTGTCTCGTGGATCAGCCCTATCGCTGCGTCTGTTTGGTAACGCGTTTGCCGGTGAAATCCTACTACTGATCATCGCCGCATTGACGAGCTTTATGGCGTCAATCACGCTTCCGTTCTTTATGGCGTTCGAGTTGTTTATCGGTTTCATTCAGGCGTACGTGTTCTATGTATTGACTTTGATTTTTACTGCGCTTGCAATCGATATCCACGGCGGCCACCAGGCACATCCCGAACATTCACACCATCCCGACCATTCACCTTCTGCTGACAAACGAAAAACCGTCGCTGCAAGAGAATGATATAATCGAAAATAATTAAAGGAGATACATATAATGGAAGAATTAGCATTTGGACTTACCTACGCCCTACCTGCACTTGGTGCGGCTCTTGGTGTTGGTTTTATTGGTGCAGGCGCACTAAACGCGCTTGGTCGTAACCCAGAAAAACTAAGCGACATTCGTACCTTGATGATTACCGCTATCGTCTTCTCAGACTCACTGGCGATCATCGGTATCGTTGTTGCGATTATCGCGAAATTCATTTAAGGTTTTAGGCTCGAATGAATATACTTACACAACTTGCTACGACTGAACCAGCTTCTGGCGGTGTGTTAGGTGCGCTCGGCATTGATCCAGCGATGTTGCTATTTCAAGCAATTGCGTTTCTGATTTTGGTATGGGTGCTCGGTAAATACGTTTATCCTACGTTAATCAAGGTTGTTGATGACCGCCAGGCAAAGATCGAGGCGAGTACTGCCGCTGCGACCGAAGCCGAAAAGAAAGCGGTTCAAGCAAAAGATGACGTCGAAAAACTGATGAAGCAGGCTCGCAAAGAAGCAGCTGAAATCGTTACGACGGCAAAAGAAGAAGCTGCTGCTGCGCTTGAAAAGGCCGAGACAAAGTCAAAGCTTCGCGCCGAGCAAATCGTTGCTGATGCGCATGCCCAGATTGATAAAGATATCATCGCGGCAAAAAAAGCTCTACATAACGAAACACTAGAACTAGTCGCTCTAGCGACCGAAAAAGTAATTGGCAAGACAGTCAACGCGAAAGTTGATGAAGCAGTCGTTTCGGCTGCTGTCAAAGGGGTGAAATAACACATGCCCGCTCGCTTGTCTCGTCGTAAAATGGCTGCATATGTTGCAGATAAACTTGTTGCCGGTGATTTGGTGAATGAAGCACTTCGCGAAGTTGCGGCGTATTTACAGGACAGTGGACGAACGCGCGAGCAAGAACTATTGGTGCGTGATATCGAAGAAGCGATGGCTGATCGCGGTATCGTTGTCGCTGATGTCGCGAGCGCTCATCCGATCGATGCTTCAGTTGAGGCAAAAATCAAAGCGATGATCGGTGCAAAAACGCTTCAGGTGCGCCAGTCGGTCGACGAGTCGTTACTGGGCGGTATCCGACTGGATGTCCCTGGCAAACGCTTCGACGGTACGATTCGTCATAAACTAAATGCCCTTAAGGCAAAACAACTTTAAACAAAGGGGAAAGAATGGCAGAGATTGCAATAACAGAACTATCCCAAGAACTGCGCGCCGCAATCGCGGGATTAGAAACATCTGAAAATCTTGATAACGTCGGTATCGTCACAAAAATCGGTGACGGTGTCGCTTGGGTGCACGGCCTACGTTCAGCAGGCTTTTCAGAAATGCTTGAAATTGAAACTAAAGATGGTGTCGTCGAAGCGTTCGCGCTTAACCTAATGGAAGACGAAATCGGTGCGGTACTGCTTGGCTCGGACGCATCTGTATCGGCAGGCAATACAGTTCGCCTGAAAGGTACGGTACTCGAGGTGCCAGTTGGTCCAGAGCTACTGGGCCGCGTCGTTGATCCGCTTGGACGCCCCCTTGATGGCGCTGGTCCGATTAAGACCAAGGCTACTGGCCTTGTTGAGCGTGAAGCGATTGGTGTGATGGGGCGAAAATCGGTCCACGAACCGTTGATGACTGGTATTATGGCGATTGATTCGATGTTCCCTATCGGTCGTGGTCAGCGTGAGCTTATTATTGGCGACCGCCAGACCGGTAAGACAGCAATCGCAATTGATACGATGATTAACCAGGCCAAGCAAAAAACTGGTGTCGTTAACGTCTACGTTGCGATCGGACAAAAACTTTCAAAGATCGCCCGTCTTGTAGATCGTCTCAAGCAAGAAGGCGTGATGGATCAAACCATCATCGTCGCGACTGGTCCTAGTGACCCTGCGTCAATGCTGTATTTAGCTCCATACGCCGCAACCGCCATGGGTGAGTATTTCCGCGATAACAAACAGCATGCATTGATGATCTACGACGATTTAACGAAGCACGCTGTTGCCTACCGCCAGATGTCACTACTTCTTCGACGCCCACCAGGACGCGAAGCGTTTCCGGGTGACGTATTCTACCTGCACTCTCGCCTTTTGGAGCGTTCAGCAAAGTTGTCCGATGACCTAGGTGCTGGTAGTTTGACTGCCCTGCCGATCATTGAAACGCAGGCTGGTGACATTAGCGCCTATATCCCAACAAATGTTATTTCAATTACTGACGGTCAGATTTTCATGGAGACCGACTTGTTTTATCAAGGTATTCGCCCGGCTATCTCAGCAGGTCTTTCGGTCAGTCGTGTCGGCGGTGCCGCGCAAACAAAGGCTGTCAAATCTGTTAGTGGCCACTTAAAACTCGGTCTTTCACAATTCCGTGAGCTTGCGAGCTTTGCGCAGTTTGGCAGTGACCTTGATGAAGAAACAAAATCACAGATCGAGCGCGGCCAGCGCTTGACTGAACTGCTAAAGCAGGTTCAATATCAGCCAATGAGTGTTTGGGAGCAAGTTGCCAGCATGTACGCTGTTACAAATGGCCTGTTTGATAAAGTGTCTGTTTCGAAGATTAAAGATGCGCAAATCGCATACCTAACGCGCCTATGGACAGAGCACAAAGATGACATGCGAACGCTCGACAAGGGTGATAAGCCATCAGATGACACGCTGAAGATGCTTCACAAAACTGCGGTCTCAGTCGCTAAAGGGTTCGAGGAATAATACATGGCTTCGACGCAGCAACTTAAATCACGTATTCGCTCGGTAAAAAGTACCAAGCAAATTACGAAGGCGATGCAGATGGTTGCGGCTAGTAAAATGCGACGTGCGCAGGATTCGGTTAAGGCGTCAGAAGAATACACGGATACTGCGAACGAATTGCTCACCTTCTTTGCAAGTCAAGGCGTGACAAATGACCACCCGTTTTTTCAGGAGCGTACGGTCAAATCGCGGCTGCTGATCGTCATTGCTGGCGACAAAGGTCTTGCGGGCGCGTATAACAGCAATGTCGCCAAAGCCTATATCAACGAGCTTCGAAAAGATAAGCAATCGAACATTCACACAAAGTCAATCGCTGTCGGTCGCAAAGCATCGCAATATGCAGTTCGCCTGAATCATACAGATATCTTGGGCGTCTACGAGAACCTGCCCGATCGACCGAACACTTCAGAATTGCAGTCTATTTTAGATACGGCAATTGCCAAGTTTGAAAGCGGCATTGTGGACGCGGTGGATGTTATTTATACGAAGTTTATCAGTGGTATGAATCAGGAAGTTACCGTCAAGCGTATTTTGCCCGCCGGTTTTGAAGAGACGGAAGTTTCCGATGATGTCGTCAATGCAATCTACGAGCCAAGCGCCGAGGAAGTATTACGTGGCGTGTCGTATCGTTTGGTTCTTTCGCAGATATTCCAGGCGGTACTTGACGCTAGGGCAAGCGAACATAGTATGCGTATGATGGCGATGAAGAACGCTACGGATAATGCTGCGGAACTGGCTGACGACTTGACGCTCGAAATGAACAAAGCCCGTCAAGGTGCGATTACCCAAGAATTAGCAGAAATATCAGGCGGCGTGGAAGCGCTTAGTGAGTAATAAGGAGAATATGATGAATAA
>CBIHME010000067.1:0-4823 GCA_966210965.1 uncultured bacterium | reverse complement strand
GTGCAGGAAGCGCGATATACCAATACGCTGTCATAAACCAGCTAATAGCGAGCATGCCTTTGGTGAGCGCAGGCAGCTCGGCATCCGGCCCGCCTAGATCGGTGAGGATTTTGCCAATCTGCGGAATGACGAACAGCATCAGGCCAAAGAAGGCGAGAATTGTGATGACAATCAAGACTGTCGGATACGTCATAGCGCTTTTGACTTTTTTACGAATCGTTGCATTTTTCTCTTGTTGCATCGCGAGTCGCTTTAGGATTTCGTCAAGAATACCGGCCGCCTCGCCCGCGCGCACCATGTTGACATAGACATCACTAAACGTGTTCGGGTATTTTGCCATCGTGTCCGCTAGCGGCGATCCCGCCTCGACGTCCTTGATGATGAAACCAAGGATTTTTTTCAAAGCGTCACTCTCGGTGTGCTGTTCGAGTGATCCAAGGGCACGCAGCAAAGGGACGCCGGCGCTCACCATGGCGCTAAGCTGTCGGGTGAACATAACGAGGTCATCTGATTTGACCTTGTTGCCGCCTAGGAAGTCGCCAAAACTAAAACTGCTCAGAGATTTTCCGTCAGCCGATCCCTCTTTGACGCTGATCGGACGGAGGCCTTGCTTGACGAGGTTGCTGATCGCACTCGACTTATCGGCAGCTTCGACGGTGCCAGTAACCGTTTTGTTTAAGTTGTTTGTTGCAATATACAGAAAACTTGGCATGAGGTATTACTCTTTCGTGACCCTTAGTACTTCTTCGACGGTAGTGTTGCCACGAAGCGCTTTGATTAGGCCGTCGGTTTGCATGGTGACCATACCTTCGCTTATTGCCGTGTCCTGAATTTGATTGCTTGTCGCGTTACTGATGATTAACTTTTGAATCGGAATGGTGTTGCCGAGTACCTCGTAGATACCGATACGACCCCTATAGCCGGTATGATTGCACTCTTCACATCCACCAGGAGCGGCCTTCCAAAGAACCTTAATTGTTTCATTGTCCGTACTCTCTGGTGTGTCACCGCCGACGCTTTGTTCGATTGCTTGCTTTTCGAGCGTATGAATATAATCGAAATTTTTATCTTCGGGAAGGTTAAACAGTCGTACGACCGTCTTGATCTCTTCGGCATCCGGATTATAGCTTTGTCGACAGGCGACGCACAGTCGACGAACTAGTCGCTGGCCGACAACTGCCTTAACCGTACTGGCGATTAGGAATGGCTCGATGCCCATGTCTAGCAGACGAGGTAGCGTTGTCGCTGCGTTATTCGTGTGCAGGGTGCTAAATACCAAGTGTCCGGTCAGGGCTGCTTGCACGCCTAAGTTGGCGGTTTCGCCGTCACGGATCTCACCGACCATGATAATGTTCGGATCTTGGCGAAGTAGTGCGCGAAGTCCGGAGGCAAAGGTCATGCCTGCCTTGACGTTTGTTTGGGTTTGGTTCACGCCAGGAATTTTATATTCCACCGGATCCTCGATCGTAGATATATTGACGTCGGGTGTGTTGAGAAGTGTGAGTACGCTAAACAAGCTAGTAGACTTACCAGATCCAGTCGGGCCGGTTACGAGCACCATGCCGTTTGGCTCGGTTAATGCTTCGTTGATAACATCCAGTGAATGACCCCAATAGCCGAGGTCTTTTAGGGTGACCGCCTGGTTAGATTCGTCCAGAATACGCATAACTACTTTTTCGCCGTCGGCAATAGGTAGTGTGCTGACACGGAGCGCGTACTGCTTTCCTGCCACCTTTATCTTAAAACGACCGTCTTGTGGGACGCGACGTTCGTCGATCTTAAGGTTGGACAAAATTTTAATACGGCTTGTGAGTGCGCCAATGACATTGCGCGGCAGGCGATTGACTTCTTTGAGCACGCCGTCGATTCGATAACGAATCTGGACAAAATCCTCACGCGGTTCGATGTGGATGTCGCTCGCACTTGAGCGGATGGCGTATTCTAGGAGCAAGTTAATCGTCTGTGCGATTGGGGAGTCTTCGGCGATATCAGACTCGTTCGCAGTCAGATCGGCCGCTTCTTGATCTTCACGCTGGATGTCGATAACTTCGTTAAGCTCTTGATTGACGTCGCCGCGGTAATTCTCAAGACATGCTGCGATGTTTTCATGAGTGGTGATGTAAATTTTTGTATTTTCGCCAATTTCTTTTTGAATAAAGCTGACTGCCTGAACATCGTCCGGGTCGTCCATTGCTAGGTGCATTAATCCATCTTCGTCAACCTTGAAAAGTACGGCGCTATACTGGCGAGCGATACGTTCGGGGATTTTTTTAAGCACCTCAGAGTCGATGCTTTTTGGATCGATCTCAATGAAGGGAATGCTAGTGTAGTCGGCGAATGCTTCAGCGAGAGACCGCTCGTTCATTAATTCGTTGTTGATGACGATATCTTGGAGAGGACGCCGTGAACGAGAACCCTCTTCTTTGAGGGATTCAATCTGCTCTTTAGTAGCCACACCGCTGCGCTCGAGCAATTTTTCAATCGTAACATCTGAAATACGCATACTGCTTGTGCTCTATTGTACGTGAGGTAGGTGAAAAGCGCTAGTAATATGGTAAGTTTTCTTATATCCTATGGAAAAAGAATTACACCCAAGGAGAGTGCAGATGAATACCATTACCCCGCTTAACCCAGGCGTTAAGCCGGACCTATTACCTGAGAGTCCAAAAACAGACACCCCTGTGCAGTCACCAGAAAAAACAATGGATCCAATCGATTATCCGAACTACCCTATGCCAGCTTTTGAAGTGGAGCAGTCAAGTTCTCACCCTGCACCGGTAGCCCAGTCTGTCACTCCGTCAGCCGTACCGGCGACGCCTGCGAGTTCAGGTGCTGGACGGGCGCAGATAAAATCGATGACGGTCATCGCATCGAGTGGCTTTTTGATGAAGTATATTGCTTCATTGTTTGCCGGCATCAGCGTATTGTCCGGTTTGACGTCATTAAGTTTTATTTTGTTAGACCACTTTATCAATAAGCCAGAGGGATTGAAACTGGGTAGTGTGTTTGACGCTTCAACGATCGTCAGTACGTGGCACGTGTGGCTAGTGGCGAGCTTGCTAACCTTTACGACACTGTATTTATTACTGTCTCGTGCCGCAGGGAAGTATTTGGCCGCTAATAATGCGTCCGACAACGAGATACAGGTCGGTGAAGTGGCGCGCTCAATCTTTACCGCCATTCTTATTATTTTCGCCGCTTATTTAGCGGCAAGCCTGCTCTTTACGCTACTAAATAGCACGATTGCAGCCGCCGAAATTGAAGGCAAAGATATTGCTATTCAGGTGGCGGGCAGTGTCCTAGCTTTCATTTGGATTACTTTGATCATCAAGCACCAGTCGGTTGTCCATCAGCAGGGTAAAAATGGCCTTGCTGGAATTATTCTAGCGGTCGTGGCTGCAGCCATTGTGATAGTGGCGTCTGTTTTCCTGCTTGCCGCTGGGCGTAACGCGGTCATCGATAGCCGAACGCTATCTGATCTCTCGACCGTCCAGTCCGAGCTGTCTACGTATAATGCTAAAAATGATCAGTATCCAGAGAGTCTGAGTGTGCTAGCGATCGATGACGAAAAAGTAAAGAGTCGCTTAGGTAACTATAAATATACGCGGACGCAAACAACCGATGAAAGTACGGCGCAAGACAGCTACGAGGATATGTTCTCATCAGATGATTTCTATAGCTCTGGATCAACTTCGAGCTTCCGTACTTTGCAGCCAGCGACGAAAAACGGATATAAATTGTGTGCTAACTTTTTGACCGACGCATCGTCAAAGTCCGACCTATATGGCGGATCGGCGGATCTGACTGAGGGCGCTAGCGCGAGCGCATCGACATCTTTTTACTCCCACGGCAAGGGTGAGCACTGTATCGAGCGTGATATATAGCGTATAATATACTACTAATGAACCAACACGTGACATCAGATACTGCAATGCGCTCTCTTGGGGCGCAAATTGCTGGTGTGTTGTCGGGTGGTGAGGTGCTTGAGCTTGTCGGTGATGTCGGTGCAGGGAAAACAACCCTCACTAAAGGTATCGCGCAGGGATTAGGCATCGAAGAGACGGTGCAGAGCCCGAGTTTTACGATTAGTCGAGTGTATGATGCTGTAAGTGGGCTCCGTCTGGTGCACTATGACTTTTACCGTTTAAATGACGCAGGCATCATGGCGGATGAGCTACGCGAGACGATTCATGATCCGCGAACGATTACGATTATCGAATGGGCGGGCATCGTTGATGGGGTATTGCCTGACGATCGGCTAACGATTGCGATCACTTCACCTAGCGAAACCGATCGGATCGTAAAGATTTCGGCAGGCGGCGATTCGAGTCGATCAGTCCTGGAGCGAATTGTATGATTGTTTTGTTGGATACAGCTACGCCAGTATGTAGGTTGCGTCTTGTTGATGCGGACAATCATATTAATAGTGAATGGCAGGCGGACAGAACGCTAGCTAAAGGGCTATTAGGCTATCTGCAGTCACAGTTAGCTCAGCATCAAAAGTCATTATCTGATATAACGGGCATCGGCGTATTTCAAGGTCCCGGCAGCTTCACGGGACTTCGCATCGGGATGGCTGTTTTAAATACGCTTGCCGATAGCGAACGCATACCGATCGTAGGTGTACGGGGTGATGACTGGCAGAAAATAGCACTCGACCGTTTGCGCGCCGGCGAGAATGACCAAGTTGTTTTGCCGTTTTACGGAAGTGAAGCGCATATCACCACTCCTCGCAAATAAACTTGCCCGTTCTATGTAAAAAGCGCTACAATAAAAGAAGTCTATTAAGACTTTTGATGAAACTTTTGAAATACCTCCAGAAC
>CBIHME010000066.1:0-4906 GCA_966210965.1 uncultured bacterium | reverse complement strand
CGATATAATAGCAGTCGTATATACCGTCACAAATCCAACGCTCCACATCGGCCACGCCAACGCCTGTATTAGTACCAGTCCAAACAAGGCACCCCAGACAGCCGCCATACTCACCTTGCCCGCACGAGAAGGGTGCAGCTGGATATTTTCTCGACGCGCCTTGAGTGAAATGAAGATAATTACCAGATGCGGCAATAATAATGCCGATAATACCCACCACGGGGCAAGCATCGCGATATAAAATACGACGATCGTCAGAATGGTCCCAATTTTATCGATCGATGCGTCAAGCAATTCACCCAGCGGGCTTTTCGTCTGCGTCGATTCTGCCAACCAACCATCCAGTAAGTCACACAGGCGGCCAACAACAATCAGCATACAGCCCCACCAGTAATTTTTATCAAAAATTTCAATCAACCCCAAGACAACGACACCGATACCGATGAACGTCGCGACATTACCAGGTGTGACGATACCGCTAGTCATTGCCGCTAGACGCTGCCAGACGTTCCGATCCCGAACGGCGACTGATTCCCAGTCGGGTGTTGTATCGCTACGATGAAGATTCATTATTTTATTATAGCAACGTTTTGTAGATCACATTCATAACGTATCTAGCTTTCTATGTATCGTTATTTTGATATTCCAAAATATCGCCCGGCTGACAATCGAGCGCTTTACATATCGCCTCGAGCGTCGATAACCTCACCGCCTTTGCCTTGCCATTTTTTAAAATAGATAAGTTTGCCATAGTAATGCCGACTTTTTCGGTCAGCTCCGTGACGCTCATTTTACGCCTAGCCAGCATAACATCGATGGTAATTATAATTCCCATAATTCTCGCCTTAGACCGTTAAATCGTTCTCTGATTTTATAGCAACGGCATTCTGCACGAGCCTTTGCATGACGGCAGAAAATGTCGCTATCACCATTGATGCGAACATAATGACAAGCCCGATTAATAGAACGCCCGGCGCATCATCTCGATCGGCAGCAATAAAGATATATGGCATGCCCGCTGCAAATAGCAAGCTAATTGTGATTGCGCTGTATTTTATAGCAGCGAAAGCCTTTACGGACAATGCCGAAAAAGCAAGATTTTTATCGATATAGCCCAAAAGCTTTATCGCCTGGTACAGTGCGAAGAAAAACGGTACAGCCGGTACATACAAGCCCAATAAGATAGGGCGATAGTATCCTGTGGCGTCTGATGTAATGCCTAGCGGCAAGACAAAGACACATAATGTCAAAATAACTAGCCCTATCACTACAATAGCCGCACGCAAAATCAATGTCGATCCTTGTTTCATGCATACACCTTCCATTTATTGTTTATTTATTTTTAGCATACTATTTATCGATTTACAATAAATTTGTATTGATTAACGCAATATAATCGACAATTAACACACGACAGCGCGGTCCCACGAGCAAATGGTTTGAGCCAATCTCATAAGTTAAATTTAGCTTCGACTTGCTGCCTATTTATGCCATTAATAAGGTTAGTGTAACCCATCTCTTGCATGATATTTTTAGATACATTCGAACGACTGCCAGTACGACAGTACAGTATGATATCGGCATCTTTAGGTATATCCTTTAGCTTGTCGGTTCCGTTTATCAATTCTGACGGCGGAATATTAATCGCCCCCTCAACATGCCCACTGGCGTATTCATCGTGTTCTCGAACGTCTATAACTGTATATGTCATATTCCCCTACCTTGAATTATGTTTTATTCTCAACTTCGTTTTACTCATGCGTATTGTTTGATGTCATAAGGATCAATGCATTTGATGATCTGGATACGCCGTACGACCCGTAGCATACCCCCAATCAGACTGCCAACGCTTCATTTCGTCAATTTCAGCCTGTTGCGCTGTGATAATCTGGCGTGACATTTTTTTGATTTCATCGTGCTTCGCGTTCGCCTCAGCTAATTCTGCCATTTCAATCGCACCTTGGTGATGCACAATCACCCCAGAGATAAACGCCTCATCAAAGCTATCGCCCTGTTTATCTTTTAGCGACCCCGTCATTTGCCCCATCGACATGTCAGACATCACGCTGGTGTCTGGTTGGTTAAATGTTGTGGCGGCGACCGATACGATCAATCCGCCTAAAAAGAAGCCTGCAAGTCCAAATATTAAAGATTTCGTTTCCATATACCCTCCTATCTTGATAACATTCTGCCGATTGCATTCGCAAGTTCATCGGCTTTTGCTGATTGCTCTACTTTGTCGGTAATGTGCGCCATGCAATGCTTTGCATGATCACGCATCAGTTCGATTGCCACTTTATCCAGCGCCGCTTGCACGGCGTTCACCTGCGTAAGTACGTCGATGCAGTACTTATCCTCCTCAACCATCCGAGCTACTCCTCGCACCTGCCCCTCGGCTCGCTTCAGGCGCTTTAGGATCTGCTCTTTGTTTTCATAGTATCCGTACGTGTGTTTTACCGTCATAGCAACCTCCTTAATGGCAATGACCATGCGAGTGCTGATCTTGCTTGTTCAGCATGTTCATCGTCAATGCGTGCCCTTTATTACGTTTTAATAGATACGCATTCACCGGTAATGCCGCAAAGAAAGCAGCAGTGAGCGCGATCGGCATACTTATCCAAAATAAGGGGTTTACTAAACCGGCGTTCATCGCTCCGGGAATAACCGCCATTACTACATTGTCGACGGCTTCCATTGTTGCAATCGAAAGCGTATCAGCGACGACAACAACAGATAAGGCCGCGACAAAACCGATACCAGCTTTTAGCAGCGGCAATGTCGATAATGCAAAGCCAAACACAAAAGCAAGAACAATCGCGAGTACAATCGTCATTCCAGTATCGAGCCCGATTGCCGTACCAATAATTAACCCTAACACTTCGCCAATCGCGCACCCAGTCAAGCAGTGTAATGTCGCACTGACGGCCATTGCGTTGATCCCGCCATTAGAATTACTCTGCGATATGTGATTTTTCACCTTCACCTCGTGACTCATTACGCCTCCTTCTATACCCCCCTAGGGTATATGATATTTACGCACATGTCAAGCTGAGTCACTATAAAACACCCTAGTCTTATTGAGGCAGAAAAAATCCCGGTGAACAAAAGCCAAGTTTCAACTATTGTCTTTTAAGCGACCTCGAAACGCGACTCCTTACAAGTATCCGTGCGTCGATAACGATCATACCGATCGTGGCAATACCCAGCCCCACTTGCCATATACCGTGAGCAAAACCGATCCAGGTAATATAGACAATAAGGGTAGCGAAAAATAGGATGCTGAGTTTGTGCCATTGTTTTGCACGAACATCAGCAACAATTTTATCTTCGACTTTGTCGTCGCCTTTGACAAGCTCATCCAGCGACACGTCATACAAATTACTGATATACATCAGGTTTTCGATATCAGGCATTGCTCTACCGCTCTCCCATTTTGATACTGCCTGGCGTGAGATCCCCAGATCTTTCGCTAGTTGCTCTTGGGTCAGATTTTTCCGCTGGCGGATTGCTTGTATTTTTTTGTCGATATTCATCTTTAGTTCCTTTTACTTAACTACTACGATCGTAGCCTTTGTATATATAAATAACAAGAAACCAGCGGTTGCGACGAACGTTGCTTAAAACTCCTACGAACTTAATAGACGATCGACGTACTTCGTCGCTGATTACCTGAACGATAGCGTTAAATGCCTATTGCGATGCCATCCGGGCATCGGATACCGAGCGTGCTTTCGACGTTAAATCCCTGCCTCTACGACACCTTAAGATGCTAGACTTGTCGTCAAGTTTGATTACCTAGTTCTTGAAGTTTTAATACATACAAGCAGTAACGGCACGTAGATCAGTATCGCCAGTACGGTAACGATGAGCAGGTTTGGTCCTTCGGGGTCGTCAACCAGAAAAAACAGCAACCTTGAAATAGCGAAAGAAATTATCAGGAGAATAAACATGGTGACTTTCCTCATATAGGTAGATTGTACCATGCAATCACCGGTGATAGTCGCGATTGGACGCTAGATAATTTACATTAATATACTCAACTGCTTATCCCGAGATAAGAACTTGCATTTTAATATGAATGATTGTCTGTCATGTATAATATACGCATGACGAAGATAATTCACTACGAAGGCTGGCAAATGGAATGCTGTGGTGATCCATTTAAAATTGGCGATCATGTCGAGTGGCGAGTTGGTAAGATGTCTACTGACGAGTCTGACGTTCTCGGCGAATACGGCGACATGAAGGTAGATTACTTCGAAGATCATCACGATATTAGTGAAAAAACGACCCAGGCTAAATTTGAGCACATATCAGGAAGAGTCGCCTCTATTAAATCTCTTTATAACATCTACTCAGAAAGAAACGGCGCATTATACCCAGGCAAATCAAAACTAATTCCTGCAGACAATACAAACAGGTCGTGCGATGACATGGGTGAATATCATTTTAATGGTATGATTGTCGAGATTGATCAAGAAACTATTCGCCCGTTGACGGACCGCGAATATACCGAGATAATACGAGCAAGCTAAGTTTAACTAGAAGCATTTAAGTACAGACGATGACGTCGCGTTGCAAAGCTTTCTTGCCGCATCAACCTCGGCGTCGGCTTGAATCTGCGCCCGCTCCTTTTCAGCTTTGAGTCTCTCTGCCTGTAAGACTTTTTCTTGAGCTAAGCTTTGTTGCTGAGTATAAACCCACCCGCCGACACCAGCCAATAACACCAGCGTGACACAGATAACAATAACCACCATTAATGAGTTCGTGTGCGATCCGGATTGATGCATATTCATACGGAAATTATAGCATGCAATCGGTTTACATTTTACTTACTCTGAAATCAAAAAATACTTTTCAAAAATGAAAAGTATTTTTTGATGCGGCATTATTGCTGAAGTTATAA
>CBIHME010000065.1:0-5011 GCA_966210965.1 uncultured bacterium | reverse complement strand
GTCCCAAATAGCGTGGTAGATGGTCTCGCCTGCCTCGGCAAAACGATACTCCGTGAGCTGTTTGTCGATATCAGCGCTTGCTGCATTAAGCTCTCGGATAATCCAATGATCGGCCAGACTGGTCGGTTGTGGCGGTTGCGGACGGTACCCTTCGCCTAGTTTGTCTTCGATGAAGCGCGCAATATTCCATAATTTGTTGCAAAAATTGCGGCCTGCAACGACTTTACTGGTTGAGAATGCTTGGTTTTGGGCAGCACTACGGCTTGCGACGATTCCCAGTCGCAGCGCATCCGATCCGTATTCGGCAATGGTTTCGATCGGATTAATGACGTTACCCTTGGACTTGCTCATTTTTAGTCCTTTTTCGTCGAGGACCATGCCATGCAGGTAGACATGCCTGAACGGTACGTCATCAGTCATGTAAAGCCCCAGCATGATCATACGAGCAATCCAGCGGTCTAATAGGTCGCCACCGGTCTCCATGACGCTCGTTGGATAAAAGCGGGATAGCGGTCCACCCGTGAGGGCGTCGGTGGTGATGAATGGCCATTGGCCACTGCTAAACCAGGTATCAAAAGTGTCTTCTTCGCGACGGTATGTTGTGCCGTTAACAACGATCGTCGGTTCGTCAACGCGAGTATCAAAAATCCAGTCGTTAGGGTCATTAACGTTTTGGAATGCTGGAATAGGAATACCCCATGGAATTTGACGACTAAGGTTCCAGTCGCGAAGGTTGTCGAGATACTGGATTAAAATACGCTTGCGGCTAGCAGGGGTAAACTCGATCTGCCCTGCCTCAAGAGCTTGCTTTGCGCGCTGGGCGAGGGGTTGAATCTGGAGAAACCATTGGTCCTTGATAAGTGGCTGAATGACCGTACCGCATTTGTAGCAGTGGCCGACGGCGTGTTCGATATCTTCGGTTCCTCGTCGTAGCTCGGCGGCTTCTAATGCAGCCAGCACGCGTTTGCGGGCGGTTTCAACATCGAGCCCAGCGAATTGTGGTGGCACATTAATCATCGTGCCGTTGAAATCAATTACCTGTAATGGCGTGAGTTCGTGACGCTTCCCTATTTCAAAGTCATTTGGATCATGCGCGGGCGTAATCTTGACGGCGCCCGTGCCAAATGCTTGATCTACATAGTCGTCAGCGATGATGGGGATTTCGCGTTCAACTAACGGCAAGAGAACTCGCGAACCGATTAAGTGTTTGTAGCGTTCATCATCCGGATGAACAGCAACGGCAACGTCGCCTAATAATGTTTCTGGGCGCGTGGTAGCGATGACGATTTCGCCGATTTTATCGAGCGTCGGATAGGCGATTTGCCATAACTTGCCTTTTTCGTTTTTATGCTCGACTTCGATATCGGCAAAGCTGGTTTGGTGTGTCGTACAGTAGCTGACGATTCGCTCACCTCTGTAAATTAGCTGCTCATCCCATAATTTTTTAAAGGTACCGTAGACGGTGTCGATTACCTTTTCGTCCAATGTGAAGACTAAATCGTCCCATGTTGCGCTGACGCCGAGGGCGCGCAGCTGTAGTTCCATATCACCACGTTTTTGTTGAACAAAATTCCATACTTGGCTGTAGAGTTGCTCGCGTGTAAAGTCAAAGCGGCTTTTACCTTCTTTGGCAAGCTCTTTCTCGTACACGACCCACGTTTCAAACCCGGCGTGATCGGCCCCAGGAATATAAGCCACGTCCCTACCCTTCATTCGATAATAGCGTGCAAGAATGTCTTCGAGGTTCACGGTGAGTGCATGACCAATATGCAAGTTGCCATTTGCGTTAGGTGGCGGCATAACGATACTGTATGGTTCGCCCTTCCCTGTGGGTGCAAAGGCGTTGGCCGTCTCCCACATTGCATATATTGTAGGCTCGTACTGATTAGGATCGTATGTTTTGGCTAAGTTCATGGATAAAAGCTTTCAGTATTTTCCGTTACACGTGAAAAATGCACAAGTGAAAAAGCTAACCATTTTCTTGTGAAAAAGATTACAATTTCCAAACATTTTCCTCCGTGTTTGTTTTCAAGACTAATTATACCATAGCCGACCGTGTATAATAAGTAGTATGACTACGGTACAAACCTGTGCGATACAAGAAGAATGGGACGAGGCAATTTTATCCCGTGGAGGCCATCCACTACAGCTATGGGACTGGGGTGAAGTAAAGGCAGTTCACAACTGGTTTGTTGACCGCATTTTTATCTATGAAAAGGATCAAATTATCGGTGCGGCCCAGCTACTGATACGTAAACTGCCGTTTCCATTTACGGCACTCGTGTATGTACCACGCGGGCCCGTTGCCGAGAACGGCGATAGGGCAGAGGTACTAGATGCGATTGCCGACTATGCAAAGCGTAAATATCACGCAGTTGCGGTGACTATCGAGCCAGATTGGCGTACGATTCCAAAAGTTGAGGGCTGGCATCAATCGGACAATACGATCTTAATCCCGCGTACGTTGATTCTTGATACTACCAAAACCGAAGATGAACTACTAAGTAAGATGGCAAAAAAGACCCGTCAGTACATTCGTAAGTCTGCGAATGAAGAGGTGGAAATTCGACAAGTCCGAAAGCAGGCAGAGCTGACGGAGTGTCTAAAGATCTATAAACAAACAGCGGCTCGTGCGGGTTTCGGATTGCACGAAGACGAATATTATCGTGATATCTTTTCAAAGATGGGCAGCCATTCATTGGTGAATGCGGCTTTTTACCAAGGAAAGCCAGTGGCATTTTTGTGGTTGGTTATGAGTGAGCGTACTGCCTTCGAGCTATATGGCGGCATGAACGATGAGGGGCAACGGCTGCGCGCTAACTACATCCTTAAATGGTCGACTATTCAGATGATTAAAAAGTGGGAGATCGAGCGCTATGACTTTAACGGCTTGCTGAATGACGGCGTTAGTACGTTCAAGCAGGGCTTTGCTGATCATGAAGACTTGCTGGTGGGGACCTACGATCATCCATTGTCGCCGCTGTATGTCGTTTGGGCGAAAGGGCTGCCAATCGCCAAGAAAATTCTACAGAAATTAAAGAATCGTTGATATAAAAACAACGATTAACAGATAGCTATTATGAAATCTAAGAAAAAGCAACAAACACCATCGCGAAATTGGGCGCTTGTCGTCATCGCTTTAATTATGATAATTATCAACCTGATACTATTAGCTTTCGCGGTGCTGTACTGGTCGGTACTCGGATGGTGGGCGCCCGCTCTTGTCGGTGGGGCAGTGACCTCACTATTCCTCTCGGTTGAAGCGATCCGTAAAAACGATCCGACATGGCTGCTACTCGATCTTATTTTACCTGGTTAGGGTAGGGGGCTGAAAAGGAAAAAACCCCTCGATATCGTGATGATATCAAGGGGTCGCAGATTTTATGCCATCTGCCGGCAGTTACTTACTTGTCGGGCCAGCCGCTAACTTCGTTGCGCTCTGCCGCCCAGAATTCGGTGCCCGGGTTGTACTTGGAGAACTGGTCGTAGGCGTACTTCCGGCTCTCGTACTCGCCGTACGATCCGTTCGTACTGGGCTTGATGTCCGCCGGAATTCGTTCCCAGTCGGCCACTGCCACTGAGGCAATGAGCGCAAATTGTTCGGCCGATGCAACCGTTCGGAAGAGGGCGTCAGGCTGAATTTCCATGCCACCATTTTTGGTGGTGCGGATCAACAGCTTGACGGACTCTCCGCCGATAGCTTCGGCTCGAAACGTTGGGAACTCGGCTTCGTTTGCGAACTCGACTCCGAGGTAGACAGGGTTGTTAAATCCTGCGGTCTCGATGAATCGCGAAGCAGCTTCAACCTTGGTTAGTTCGGCGGATCTGGCTGGTGCGGGCTGCTCGACGCGCTCGGCTACTTCGAGGCCTAGTATGGCGACAAGTAGCACAAGCACTGCGATCCTGCTGGCGGTCAGCCAGGTCTGGTAGCGGGGCTTGCGGTGGGTGGTGGTAGAGTTTGGCATGTCATCTCCTCGATAGTATGCTAGGGCTCCCCCATACCAACAGTTTCATTACCGTCAGTTGCGTGCTGGACTCTCTTCCAGTTTGCCGTTCGACATAGTTCAGCGATCTATACTGAACGGCAGACTGGAATTACGTTTCGACTGTAAGTAAAAGGTACTACTCGACTCAAGTATGATTACAACTTGAAGAGCTGCTTTATTATAGCAGATTTATAGATAAAAGTCAATAAACGTAAGCACTACCAAGTAGTGTTAGTCATCGAGAGACTAGGGATGACTTCGAGATCCATTGGATCGGTTGGCTGCTTTTTTTGCGCATAGTAGTATCCAAGCGTAGCAATCATTGCTGCGTTGTCGGTGCAGAGCTGCATTGGTGCGTAATTGACAGTAAGAGGCAGGCGGTCAGACAGCTGGCGACGAAGTTCTTGGTTTGCTGCGACACCGCCGGCGATAACCACCGATTTTGGCGCATAATCGCAATACGCCTTCTCTGCTTTGTCGACAAGCGTGCTAATTGCCGTGTACTGGAAGCTGGCAGCAAAATCATTGCGTTGGACGTCATTTAAACGCGCTGCAAGCTCGCCTGAGGGAAAAGTAAAGTCAACGCCCGTTTCGCGCTGAACGGCACGCAAAACGGCTGTTTTGAGGCCGGAAAAACTAAAATCATAATCACCCTTCAATTTTGCCTTGGGGAGTGCATATCGTTTTGGGTCGCCTTGCAATGCCGCATTGGCTATGGATGGGCCGCCAGGGTAGGGGAGACCGAGGATTTTTGCAACTTTATCAAAGGCTTCTCCGACGGCATCGTCTTGGGTTTGCCCTAATAACTCGTAATCTCCGTGGTCGCGAAATAAGACAAGCTGCGAGTGCCCGCCAGAAACGATCAATGCCAGCATTGGAAACTCCGGCTGCTGCTGAGGCATAGGCCCTAGACGCTCTGAAAGGGATTTCCCCTCAACATTGTTCCATTCGCCGTCGGCTACTTCCGTTAGAAAGTTTGCGTAAACATGCGCCTCGACGTGGTGGATAGGGTATAGTGGTTTATT
>CBIHME010000064.1:0-5012 GCA_966210965.1 uncultured bacterium | reverse complement strand
CTTCTTTACCATTTTGCTTTTGGTATCGTGTCCATATGTCAGCCAGCAGGTAATCAAGCGCATTGCCAATATGTGGTGTCGCATTGACATACGGAATGGCGGTGGTGATGTATAATTTTTTTCCCATAATTAATTTCATTATAACAGAGAGCAAGTAAACACGCACCCTAGACGAAAAGTGGTCCGTTTCGTGCTTGTGGTTGTACGAACTGACAGAGGACGATACACTAGCCATTATCGTCATTCATATCTAGCAAGGAGGTGAGGGCGATGCCCTTCACGATTGGTTCGCGAACGATATATTTCATCGATGGTAGAAATGCGGCCCCCGACGATTATATCGAGGTGCGGTTCGACAGCGGATATAAAGCCATACTCGTCGGTACACTTAACGGCACATACGGCTTGCGTATCGACCGCAAACGGACAGACGCCACCGTCCTCGAAGAACTCTACGGCGCATTTGGGCTGGTTATCGAACGGCAATCATTTGGCGTTCGGCGCAGGCTTGCCCAGATCAAACGTAAAGAAAATCTACGCGAGACGCTTGTTATGAGCGTACAATCTTCACCTAGTTCTGAGAGCGCAAATGAATTCCCAGAAGTCGGAGGCCGACTGCGCGTAACGGTCGGTCATCCAGACCTACTTGGCGCGGATGTATATGTCGGCTCACCAATCAAATCAGTGAAGTTCTCCTAGCCCCGCTTCGTGTCGATGCAAATTGCTCCACGAATGTGGGGCAATTTGTTTGCCACACACCAAAATAGTACCTAGTCTTGCATCATGGCAACAATCGCAAAACGGCCGTCAGTCATTTGATTTCCGGCTAGATATTCACTGTGCGAAAAATAATTATCATCATCAGCCGTATCAACATCACTGACTTCAATTTGCTCGAGGCCAATACCAGCACGCTCTAGTTGTCCGCAAACAACATCTTGTAAGCTACGATTTTCGAACGCCTGCAAAGGGTAGCTTTCATTACCCACTGCCGGACTCAGCCAAATCTTGAGATCGCCAGGTTCGCTACCAAATTCCTCCACTAAATACCGCACGCTTTTACCAGCTCCATCTTGCTCGACACTGTGCCGGCCTAAATGAGAGAGCATCATCACTTTCGTCGTCGGATCATAAATAATCGCACCAACACAATCGGCTAATGGCAGAAACAAGGCGTGGTCTGGGCGCGTTACGACCAAGGCGTCGGCGTGAAACTCAGAAACTAACGCAAGCATCCCTTCACCAAGATTCTCTTCATCAACGACTCGGTAGCGCGCAAAATCAGTCGTATCCTCGTACGACACACTTACGAGCGTCGCCTGCGTTGGATCAATATCGAGTTGTCGGAGAAAATCAATGCGATTCTGCCGCGTTTCATCTTCGTCGCCAAAAGCAAAATGCATATTGCCATCGTCAACCGACGACACGCCGACGACAATGTCGTCACTAAAAATAGTTGGCTGGTTAGACTGTATCACAAACAACCCTTGTCAGTATTTGCCACTGCTCAAGCGACAGGCTTTCCGCGCGATCATTAGGCCGTATACCAGCTGCGTTCAGGTGCGCCTCTGCCTGATCTTTTGAAATACCCAATCCACCAGAAAGACTCGACCGAAGCATTTTACGCTTTGCCGAAAAACCCGCTTTTACGACGCGGAAAAAATCTTTCTCCAATACATCCGCTAATAACGGCGTCGAGCGAGTCTTTAATATGACGACCTGGCTATCTACCTTTGGTGGCGGCGTAAACATCTCCGCACCCACCACATCACCCAGTGTTACATCGGCGAATAATTGTGCGCTTACCGCTAAAATACTCATATCGCCAGGTTGCGCCGCCAAGCGCTCGGCAACTTCTTTTTGCACAAGTAGCACGGCAATGTCTGGTTTATTGTCGGCGGTCATTAATAATTGCACGATTTTGCTGGTGATATAGTATGGCACATTCGCGACCACTTTGTAGCCAGATGGTAGTTGTGATAAATCGAACGAAAGAATATCGCTTTGGATGACGGTTAAATCTTTTCCAGGGAACTGCGCTGGCAGCTTACGTGCCAACTCTTCATCAAATTCAACGGCAACGACTTTATTACTGCGACGCAGCAACTCACTCGTTAATGTTCCGAGACCCGGACCAATCTCCAGTACAGTGTCGTCCGCCGTTAGCTCTGCGCAATCAGCAATATGCGCCAACACATCACGGTCGCGCAGCCAGTGCTGTCCTAATGATTTATTTGGGCCAGAAATACTAATACCATCCCTTCGCCTGGAAACTACTCCACGCACCGCATGGCGTACCGTATCTTCCTTTCACATACCCTAATCCCCAAGTGATCTGCGTTGCTGCATTCGTCAGGTAGTCGGGGCCGACCGTCGCCATCTTGCTAGCTGGTAGCGCCTGAGGAATGCCATACGCGCCAGAACTCTGATTGCCGGCGGTTGTTCGCCACCCAGATTCGCGCATCCACAGATTATATAGACATGGCCATTCAGCTTCGCTATATCCATAATCCAACATCATCTGATGACCAAGGGCCTGTGCTTCTGTCGGATTAGTAGGTGTCGGTAACTTCGCGCCAACGACTTCAACTTGCTTGACCGGTTCTTTGGTTGTGACACTTTGAATTTCTTTACGACTAATTTCAACACCGTTACGCATTTCAATTTCATAACTGACAGTACGACTCCCAAGCGTGCCCGGCGTCTTGACTTCCTTATAGCCAAGTTCGCGATCGGCATCATTGATCTTTTCTACCTCAAATGCGACCTCTTCATCTTGAGTTATCGTCTGCTTTCCTTCGCGCCACAATTCAACGGTCATGCCAGCAGTAATTGGCGTGGATTTGGCTAGTGACAACATATCGTTAGCTGCCAACTTCACTTCCTTAAGTTCAAGCATCTCAGCGACTGTTGTACCCTGCGTGTAGGCGGCGATCCGCTTACCATACATAACGAACGTAAATGGCGTCGCACGGTCAATCGACACTTGCAAGCCAGCACTTTGGCTCACCATATCATTATTAACACTCACAACAGTCTCATCCTCGTCCTGCAATACAACATTAGCGTGTTTTACGATCTGCTCTGGTGTTTGGTATGGCGATAAAATTTTGGTGCGAAGCGCGCCATCAACAACGGTAACTGGTCGCGCGCGGTACACGTTAACGTCATAGTGACTAGCAATAAGCTTCTCGTCTAACCCCGGCTCTACTAGATCATCGGGGTCGATCGCAATACCAGCATCTTTAAAAGCCTCGCGTAATGTCGAGGCGTCCGTTAATATTCCACGATCAATAGCTCCGTCGTGCAATGTAATAAGTCGGTCGCCAGTAGCAATATTCGTCTGCGACTCTGCCCGAGCATTAGCCGCCAATACGATACCTAAAATGCCAATAAATAGACAGAATACTGCAGCGACGAGGCCATACGGAATGGTGGGTTTTCGTGATAGAATTCTCATAATTTCGAGGGACACCTCCGCGGTGTACTCGTATTATTATAGCAATATTAGTCCATTTTTGATAGTTCTTTGAGCGCGAGATCCACTAATGGCGAACGGTCTGATGGCAACCCCTTGATAGAAAACCAGCGCAAATCAACCGTTTCACGCGGCACCGACGAGACGTCGGGAACCGCACGTTTTTGTACAGTAACTCGAAAAATAGGTGCAGGATAACGATACTGTAGCGTCGTCACATACGTAAATTGAGCCACAGGAATATCAAGCCGAACCTCTTCGTAAAGTTCACGCCGGGCTGCGTCGACAGGCGCTTCTTTTCGCTTGGCACCACCGCCTGGCAACCCCCAGTGTGGCTGAGCTCCCCAACTTTTAAGTAAAAGCATCTCATCTTCTTCGTTGAATACCAATACCTTTGCTCGCGGCACCTTAATGACGTAATTATGCGCAGTAAATAACCCAACACGGAACGGCGCGATAAGCCGACCGATTGCATGATACAGGCTCATAACTTTTCCAAGCGAGCAAACTGCACATTCAACTTTTTCGTCGTTCCGCTTTCGAACTGCACCGTTACCGCCAGTCCGTCGATATCAATCACTTCTCCCACTCCGAACATCGCAGAACGAACGCTGTCGCCAATGTCCAAGCCGGGGCCATCGTCAAATTCATCGTATTCATCCTGACGGCCAAATGACGGCGCCGGTGCAGACATCAGTTCATGCCCCATATCCGCCAGGAATCTGGACGCGGGATTGTAGCTCCGCTGCCCAAACTGCAGACGACTTTGCGCATAGCTAAGATGCAACTCCTCGCGCGCACGCGTCATGCCGACATAACATAGACGCCGCTCCTCTTCTAGTTCAGCAGGACCAGCCTCGTAGACTCGCGAATGCGGGAATATACCCTCTTCCATCCCGACCATAAAGACGACCGGAAACTCCAAGCCCTTGGCGGCATGAATAGTCATAAGTGTCACTTTTTGTTCGTGACTATTTGTGTCGGGGCTGGACATTAATGCAACTTCCTCTAGAAAATCTGGCAATGAGGCAAACGATTTTGCATCAGAGATGAGCGCGCCAATATTCGCTTCGCGCTCTTCGGCTTGTGGCGTACCGTCTAAAATGTAGTCACGGTAGCCTGTTTTAGTAATGAGTGCTTCGATAATATCACTTGGTGAATCCCCGGACTCGACTTTGGCCTGCAGTAAACGCAGCGTCTCGCCGAGTGTCATAAATGCCGTTCGCGCACGCGCCATTACACTACTGGTCTGGTCGGCATTAACTAGCGCCGAAACAATATCCATGCCGCTACTCGCTTGCCAAATCAAAAACTTTTCAAGACTCGTTGCACCGATACCGCGCGTCGGCACATTAACAATTCGACTAAAGCTCATCCGGTCATTCGGCTGATACAGTAGTCGCAGGTATGCAATGACATCCTTAATTTCCTTGCGGTCATAAAATCGTACACCGCCAACGATTTGATACGGGACGCGTTGCTGAATAAGCGCACGTTCAAGTGTGTAACTCTGGGAGTTGGTGCGGTATAAAAT
>CBIHME010000063.1:0-5027 GCA_966210965.1 uncultured bacterium | reverse complement strand
TTATTAATACAATTGTCGATGGATTCGTCGCAGTAATCAGTGCGATCGTAAACGCAATTGTTGCCGTCGTGAAAGCGATTGGCGACGCCCTTATTAGCTTAATTAATGCAATCGGAAATTTATTTTAGGAGCCGGGGAATGACAAAAAGTAAGAAGACAGAAGAATTAGAGCAACAGATCGCCGAACTAACGAATGACTTGCAGCGTACGCGTGCGGATTTCGAAAACTACCGAAAGCGCAGTGAGGGCGACAAAGCGGCAACGTATCAACATGGTCAATCCGCAGCTATCTTAAAGCTGCTACCGGTGATTGATAATATTGAGCGTGCCGTGGCCTATACTCCCGCCGAGCTAGCAGATAACAAATGGGTGCAAGGCATTGCTGGTTTGGTAAAAAACCTTGAAAAATCACTTGAAGGTTTGAATCTGAAGCGGATCGACGCTGCCGCCGGTGCCGATTTTAATCCTGACGTCCACGAAGCCATTCAGTTTGACGAAGAAGCACAAGGTGACAAAGAGGTTATCGCCGAAGAGCTGCAAGCTGGCTACGTCCTGAACGGTCAGCCAATCCGCCATGCCATGGTAAAAGTGACGCGCAAATAAGCGTTATAGTTATATATTTCACATACAGCTCTATTTTCCCTTGTTACTATAGGTCAGTACAATAAAGGGGGAATTCAAATGGATAACGATACAAACGACACAAAGCGTATAGCGATGATCGTTCACGATTACTTCGAGCAGTCCGAGATGGAAGATGTGCGGATTCTTTTACAGCAAGCAGGACATGATGTTGATCTTATAGCGCCCGACAAGGAAGAGGTGCACGGATTGCACCACGTCGAGATGGGGGATACGTTTGATGTTGACGTTCAGCTGAGCGACGCTGATCCGGAAGATTACGATGCAGTCGTTCTGCCTGGCGGGACGGTTAATGCTGATCAATTGCGCGTAAACGCTGATGCGCTTAACTTTGTCGAATCAGTGTACAACAGCGATAAAGTAGTGGCAGCGATTTGCCATGCGCCATGGGTACTTGTCTCGCTGGGATTGGTTGAGGGTAAGACACTTACTTCGTATCCGACACTAAAAGATGACATTCAGAACGCAGGCGGTAAATGGATCGATCAAGATGTTGCCACCGACGGAAGTATTATTACAAGTCGTAATCCAGACGATATTCCAGCATTTGCAGCCGCGATTAATGCCCAGCTAATCGATTAATAACCGCTAAACTGCTCGACTAATTAGCACTCTTGACATGAGAGTGCTAATTTTATTACAATATAAATATTGGCAATCTATATGCTAGAGTGCTAAAATAAGGACATAGAAATTCTACAGAATAATGACAAACGGAGGAAATAGTAATGGGTAAAATTATCGGAATTGACCTTGGTACGACCAACAGCGCGTTCGCGTATATGGTTGCAGGTAAGCCAGAAGTGATTGCGAATGCTGAAGGTAATCGCACGACGCCTTCAGTGGTCGCTATTAATAAAAGTGGTGAACGATTAGTTGGCCAGGTGGCGCAGCGCCAGCGTGTAACCAATGCTAAAAACACTATCTACGGCGTAAAGCGTTTGATTGGCCGCAAGTTTAGCGACAAAGAAGTGCAAAAAGACCATGATATTATGCCATACGAAATCGTCAAAAAGGGCGACGGCGTTGCTGTAAAGATGGGCGACAAAGATTACTCTCCAGAAGAAGTATCGGCAATGATTCTCTCAAAGATCAAAGCGGACGCTGAGGCCTTTCTGGGCGAAAAAGTCACCGAAGCGGTTATTACCGTCCCTGCGTACTTCGATGACTCGCAGCGCCAGGCAACCAAAGATGCCGGTAAAATTGCCGGTCTTGAAGTTAAGCGCATTATTAACGAGCCGACTGCTGCGGCACTTGCCTATGGTCTTGAAAGCAAGAAAGATGAAAAAATCGCCGTATTTGACCTTGGTGGTGGTACGTTTGACGTGTCAGTGCTCGAGCTTGGTGACGGCGTCTTTGAAGTCCGCTCGACGAATGGTGACACTCACCTTGGCGGTGAAGACTTCGACAACCGTATCGTTAACCACTTCCTGGATGTCTTCAAGAATAACGAAGGAATTGATCTTAAATCCGACAAAGCAGCAATGCAGCGCCTGAAAGATGAGGCGGAAAAAGCCAAGAAGGAACTTTCATCAACGAATGAATACGAAATCAACCTGCCATTCCTTACTGCTGACGCGGAAGGTCCAAAGCACTTCGAGTACAAACTAACCCGCAGTAAGCTTGAAGATTTGGTGAGTGATTTGATCGACCGCCTTGCTGAGCCTGTTGAAAAAGCGCTCAAGGATGCCGGCGTAAAAGCAAGCGAAATTGATGAAATCGTGCTTGTTGGTGGCATGACTCGTATGCCAGCTGTTGTTGAGAAAGTGAAATCAATCTTTGGCAAAGACCCATTGAAGGGTGTTAACCCTGACGAAGTCGTTGCTATCGGTGCGGCTATTCAGGGTGGTGTGCTAGCAGGTGATGTCAAAGATGTTCTCCTGCTTGACGTCACTCCACTCTCACTTGGTATCGAAACGATGGGGGGTGTCACGACTAAACTTATCGAACGTAACAGTACAATTCCAACCAGCAAGTCAGAGACATTCTCGACTGCTGCCGACAATCAGCCACAAGTAGAAATTCACGTCTTGCAGGGTGAGCGCGAAATGTCATCTGACAACAAGTCCCTTGGTCGCTTTACGCTAGATGGTATTGCGCCTGCGCCTCGTGGTGTGCCACAGATCGAAGTTACATTTGATCTCGACGCTAACGGTATCTTGAATGTTACCGCCAAAGACAAGGGAACTGGCAAGGAGCAGAAGATTACAATTTCTGACAGCGGCAATCTTTCGAAGGAAGACATTGAAAAGGCGGCCAAAGAGGCTGAAGCTCACGCTGAAGAAGATAAGAAAAAGCGCGAAGCAGTCGATGCGCGAAATACCCTAGAGAATGCTATTTACCAGGCAGAAAAAATGCCAAACGAATACAAAGACAAGATTAGCGACGAAGATAAAAAGGTCATCGCTGATGCTGTCGAGGAAGCGAAAAAGCATAAAGATTCTGATGATAAAGACGAACTAGAAGCAGCTGGCAAGGAATTGCTAGAAAAGATTCAAACGATCGGCGCGAAACTGTACGAAGCCGCTGATGCAGAGGAAACGCCTGCCTCTGAAGATGGCGACGCTAAAAAAGACGAGCCAGTCGAAGGCGAAGTTGTCGACGAAAAAGACGACAAAAAGAAGAAGTAGTAAATTTAAAAAGCCGCATCTGCGGCTTTTTAAATAGCCTATTCTTCGTTGAAGTAAATGGGCTGCAGTGCGTTTGACCGCAAACCGCATCTCGCTTGTGTTTACCTCTATAAAAACGTACAGTAGTACTAATGAACATACAAGACGAACTTTCCAAGATTTTTAAGGGTGAACTTGATACAACGGCCGAGACACTAGAGTTTTACAGCCACGACGCCAGTCTTTTCGAACTAAAACCACAGGTTGTGGCCTTTCCTAAAGATGCCGATGACGTCAAGGCGACAGTTAATTTCGTTAATCAGAATAGAGCTGAACACCCTGAATTAAATATCACACCACGCTCTCGTGGGACGGATATGTCAGGTGCGGCAATCGGTGATTCGATCTTGCTGGATGTTAGCAAGCACATGAATATACTGCACGAAGTAACGTCAACTAGTGCGCACGTGCAGCCAGGAATGCTATACCGCGAATTTGATGTCGAAACGCTAAAACAAGGTAGTATCCTGCCAAGTTATCCAGCTAGTCGCGATCTTGCCTCGGTCGGTGGGATGGTCAGCAATAATTCAGGTGGTGAAAAATCGTTAGAATACGGGAAGACCGATAATTTCGTTACCGAACTGAGCGTTGTGCTGAGCGACGGGAACGAGTATGTTATCAAGCCGTTAAGCCGCGACGAACTAAATGCCAAGATGGGACAGGATGACTTTGAGGGAAATTTGTATCGGCGAACGTTTGAATTGCTTGACGCTAATTATGATGAGATTCAGGCAGCCGCGCCAAAGGTCAGTAAAGATTCGACCGGATATCATCTATGGAATGTCTGGAAACGCGATACGGGCATTTTTGATCTGACAAAGCTATTCGTCGGCGCGCAGGGCACCTTAGGAATCATCACCGATATCAAGGTGAATCTTGTGCCGAAACCGGCGCACTCCGGGACACTTGTTTGCTATATGCGAACGATCGATCAGCTAGGAGAGGTTATTCCAACTGTGCTGTCGCACAAACCGGCTACCTTTGAAAGCTTCGATGATAACACTCTGTGGTTATGCTTCAAGTTCTTTTTCTCGTTTATAAAAAAATTAGGCCTATGGTCATGGATTAAACTTGCGCTGCAACTGATCCCAGACGGAATTATGCTAATCAAAGGTGTTCCACAGTTAATCTTGCTGATCGAATTTACCGGCGAGAGTGTTGACGAAGTGCAGCACAAGATTCATAAAATGAAGCTTGATCTTAAGAAGTACGACTTTACCTACATGGAAGAAAATGAGACCGAAGCAAAATCGCGTAAGTTTTGGCTCATGCGCCGTGAAAGCTTTAATCTTTTGCGCAGTAAAGTGAAAGACAAACACACAGCACCGTTTATTGACGATTTCGTTGTCCCTCCAGCGCGACTAACGGAATTTTTGCCGCAACTGCGCGCAATCATTAAAAAGTACAATCTGCTCGCGACGATCGCTGGACATATGGGCGATGGAAACTTTCATGTTATTCCGCTAATGAAGATCGAAGATCCGAAAGAGCGCGCCAAGCTAGAGCCAGCGATGAAAGAGGTTAACGACCTAGTGATTGGCTACGGTGGATCGGTGTCTGGTGAGCATAACGACGGCATGATTCGTGGTCCGTGGCTGAAGGAAATGTATAGCCCGAGTGTGCTTGGGTATATGGTAGAAATGAAACAACTCTACGACCCAAATAACATCTTTAACCCACACAAGAAAACGGATGCAAATTGGGAGTATAGCTTTG
>CBIHME010000062.1:0-5237 GCA_966210965.1 uncultured bacterium | reverse complement strand
CAATAGGGGAGATATTGTACATGGATAACGTACCGGTGAACGTTAATGGCCCGGCGACTGCTGGTCGTCATGCAGGCCAGCCTATGCCAGAGTCGCATCGAGGCGGCGCAAAGAAGAACCCTAAAAAAATGCGACAGTTCGCGATGGCAGCCGCGGTTGCAGGTATTATCTTGTTGGTTGTTTTGGGCGGCTGGTTACTTTATCGTACGAGCATGGGCGCGCATATCGACAGTAGTAAGTATCAAGCGGTGTTCTTTACGAACGGCCAGGTGTACTTTGGCAAATTGCATAAACTGAGTGGCGGGTATTTCAAGCTAAACGATGTTTATTATCTGCAGGCGAAAACGAATCCTGCAACCGAAAATGCCTCAGAGAATCCCCAAGAAACAAGTACGAATCAATCTTCGGATGTGGAACTGATCAAGTTAGGCCGTGAAGTTCATGGCCCAGATGACGAAATGATCATCAGTAAGGACCAGGTGCTTTTCTTTGAAAACTTGAAAAAAGATGGCACAGTGACGCAGTCGATCGCCAAATTTAAAACACCATAATCTGCCAGTATGCCAAAGATTGATACAGTTCAGGTACTGAAGAAGGTGCGTAACGTTGTTGTCACGGGCATTGCGTTGTTAGTACTGGTTGTAGGCGTAGGCGTGGTGTATACCTGGTATGTTGGTCAAGATGAAGCAACAAACACCGCAACCATTCCCGAGCCAGTAGACGCAGCGCCAGCTCCGGCCATTACACCGACAAAGCCAGCCGCAGACGCAAAGCAAAGTGCTGCAGTGCAGATGCTGAGTTCGCCGATCGCCCCAGGTGATAACGCCTCGATTATGGTGAAGACTAACGCTACGTCGGAGTGTACGATTACTGTTGAATACAATGACGTACCTAGTACGGATTCTGGTTTAAAGCCTAAAAAAGCCGACGATTTCGGCATTGTTAGTTGGACGTGGTCGGTCGAAGAAACTGTTCCGGTTGGTAAGTGGCCTGTCGATGTGGTTTGCGCATATAATGACCAGACTGCCATGGTGCGTGGAAATCTTGTTGTTGAAATTCCAAAGCAATAGGTTGGGGTATTAGCGCAGGGAATCGATGTAGGTTATCCACTCATTATTATTGATTTTGACAGATGATTTAATCAGTACAAGGACAGTACCTTTATTGAAGATGACTGATTGTGGCCCCTTTTCTGATGTGCCAATATAAAAGGTCGTGTTGCTGGCTTGGACTGCTTCGCTAGCGCCATAATCTTTGGCGAGTTTTTCGATTTTTTCTGGTGTGCTTTGTTTGAATTCGGCGGGTAATTGCTGCTGGCTGACATTGATCTGCATGTTGCCGATTTTATCGATGTAGGCAAATGCTGGTTCGCGACCAGGCGGGCTTACGAGGGTCCAGCCGCCAAGCTCTTGAATCGACTTGCCGGCTGGTAATACGGTTGGATAATCAGGCGTTCCCTTTGTGAGGCTTTGCAGGCCATTTTTCTTATCAGCTGCTACTTTGGCGTTATGGTTTGCTAGCAAATTACTACCTATCATAAACAGCGTGATTGCTAGGACTATGCCACTCAGTGCTAATTTTTTTCGAGGGATTTTCGCTGCCGTGGCGCGTGCACTCGCGTATGCGGGGTGGGTTGTGATTGGCGATAAGTCGGGCATTGACGGCAAGGCAATTTTATATTCGACTGTGTGGGTGGTGACCTTTGTCGACGGTTGAAGTTTTGCCTTTTTGGGTGTCGCAGATGAAGTATCATCGGTCAATTCTTCGGCTATAGCTAGGACAAGTGGCGCCGCTGTCTCGGGTTCGATAATTGCGGGCAGTTCAATGGGCGGCTCGGGCGGAGTCGGCTCTGGATTTGAGGGAGGTGTGGCAGCCTGCGCTTGTGCTGGTCGCGGGGCGCGAATATCAGACATGTTTGCTCGAGCTGGCTTCTTATTATTCCCCATCCTCCGTATATCCATACTACTTATAGTATACCAGACCCCTCTTAGGATTATTGGGCGCTGTATGGGGTGTCAATCGGCTGCTGCAAGCCACCCGTAAAGGTGCGGCCGTGCATTAAGCGCTTGCTTGGATCGGCGGTAAACTGCAATGTCAGGTCGTTAATGGTTGGTCCGCGCGTGACGTCTTCGGGGAATCCAAAGGCACGTGAGCTATCGACATTGACGGTGAAATAGTAAAAGCGCGCACAGTTGGAGGTGTTGCCGCTGGCATCTTTGGGGATATAGGCACCAGGAATACCCAGGGCAACCTCACCAAAGTTAGTGTCTTGTCCCCATGTAGTCATTGCTGGCGACACACAGCTGGTGGTCGTGTCGGTCATTGAACGATAATTCAGTCGCCACTTGGCGCCAATGGCATTATCAACACCGTTGAGGAGCCAAGTGGTAGGAAAGACATCACTGTCGGTATCGAACATAATCGAATAGCGGGCAATTTGCGGCTGTGATAGTAGGGCTGTTGAAACAACACGGTGGACGCCCGTGTAGGTCAGGATCGGTTCAAAAGCTTCAATCTTTACGTCGTCGATTGCCCATACAGAGTCGACGTTCGCATTAGGAATAATCCAACGGAAACTAATATTTGTAGAGTAGGCTTGCGTTGGAATGGCTGTGGATACCTCCGTCACCGCACCGCTAAATAGGGTTTTGTCGTAGGAAGCAAATGTCGTCCAGCTACCACCGTTATTGTGTGAGTATTGCAGTAGTAGTGGTTGACCCGTGCCTGGTTGGCGACAGCCCGCACCCGAGTCGGTCGATAAGAAGACATGAAAAGTGACGACGCCACCATAGCGCAGGTTATGATTATTAGTGCTGGCTTGAGCGCTGCCGCCACCCTGCGAAACCAACGCGTTGCCGGATGATAGTGTGCCGCAGGTAGTGCTTTCAGTCATGTTTGTAATGCTTGACCATAGGGTAGTGTCATGGGTTGGATCGAACGTGTCGAACATGACTTGTTCAAGTGGTGGTGTGTCGCGTGCATTAATAACGACATTGTCGATTGCAAACTCGTCTTGGCCGTTGGAGCCGTTGGGAATCAACCAGCGGAAACGAGTCATCTCCGACCAGGCGCCGGATGGGATAGTCTCTGTGATTAAGGTAGGTGTATTAAAATTCGCTCGGTTGTATGTCGCGACATTTGTCCAACCGCCACCGTTGTTGTTTGAATATTGCAAAACAACGTTCTCACCGGCTTCCGGCGCGTCGCAGTTAGTAGTGGTTGTGGTTGGTATGCGCAAATAGAACGATACTGAACCACCGTACATCACATTGACATTGACGGTTTGCGCCTGGCCTAATGTACTACCCTGGTTACCAGTAGATACGATCGCGTTACCCGAAGCGAGAACGCCACAGCCCGAACCAACAACCATACGGTCCGTATTTGCCCAAAGGGGTGCATCGATTGCGGGGTCGAAATCGTCCTGCAGTGCAACGACACCACCACCGCCCTCGAGTGTTCCGCAGGCTCCGCCCAATAGATACGCTTTACCTTCGCTATATACAGCCGAGAGTGCCGCACGCTCGGCAGAGAAGCGTTCGTTGGTGAGGAACCATTCTCCTAGGCCGGTCGGATTGTTGCCGGAGCTAATAGTCGTATTTGCACTGATGGGTGCGACGTAGGTGTTTGTTGTGCACAGAATGTCAGTTTGCCTGCCACCAAAAAGATACATGTAGCCGTTTGCAGCAAATCCATCCGCATGACTGACATTGCGCGGCAAGCTAGCTGTGTAGCTCCAGTTACCAACCGTACCGTCTGCGTTAATCTTTGCGTATTGGACGTCGCTTAAGAAATTAATGCCGTCGTGGCCGCCAAGTACGTAAAGGTTGTTTGCATATGCGATTGCCGTCGCGCCGTTACGGGGGACATTGAAGGCTGTCGTGCTGGTCCAACTATCGGCGGGAATGTTGCCACCCCCGTTTAATTGCGGGCTAACGAAGACGGTGTCTCTCGAGGCGTTAGCGGTGTTAAAGCCGCCCAAAACATATATGCGATTGTTCCATACCGTCGCGCCAAACTGAGTCCGGATAGCCGGGCTAGTACTTGATGTATCACCAATGCCACCGCTGGCGGTTGACCAAGAACTGATAGTTCCATCACTGGCTGGCGTTGCGTAGAAGATCGTTGATTGTGCGGTTTTGGCATCATCTTGACCGCCAATGTAATAGAGGGTGCCGCCAGCTTGTTCGAGTTGACCATACACTCGATCGCCAGGTAGTGTCGCGGTTGTATTCCATGCGCCGACCGTTCCATCGGGGTTAAGTGTGGCATATTCTACGATGTCTGCTGCGTTGTTACAGTCGAGATCGCCAATACAGCCGCCAGCGAGGTAGATGTAGCCATTGTTGACGGTAGCACTGACGCCAAAGCGATCAGTCGGAAACAGGTTTGCAGCCGATGAGTAATTGGCCGGTGCGCCACTGTCGTTGTTGTAGATTTGGAATGTCTGTAGGGTATCGGTTCGGCCTGTGCAGGAGGGGCTAGCACCGACAGTACAACCACCGATGATATACGCGTACGAGTTAGAGACTGGAACGCTTAGACCCCAACGCTGGTTAATAGTTACTGTTGATATGTCGAACTGTTCAAGGCTACCGTTACTGACGTTAATTTTTGCAAATTGAATGTCAGAAAGGAGTCCACCGCCACTCGAATTGTAGCCGCCAAGTGCATAGAGATATCCGTTATATCCAAACGCTGCGCCGCGTTCACGTCCTGTCGACATTTCGACCGGGTTTCCACTGCTGTCGAGTGGCTGCTTCCATGTGGTACCATCTACGGCAGTGATATTGTTGTTGTTGTCAAACTTGGCATAGCGGATGGTTTTGATATTGCCAAGCCCGGGTGCTGCACCGCCTACAAGATAAATATAGTTAGCGTATACTGTACCGGCATGGAGAGCGAGTCCATTGCCAGAGGCGCCCGGTACTGTACCGATTTGTAGCTGGTTTGCTGTTGAGCAGCCAGAAACCGACCCGTTATTGTCGATGTTGCATTTAAAAACCGAACCTGAATACGAGCCGGCTGTACAGGCAGTTCCGCTTCCGGCGGTGCAGCCACCAAATATATACAGATTACCAGGGTTGACGCTGGCTGACGTTGGATTAGCTCGGGCGTATGCGTATGTATATGATACAGAGGTTGCCCCGATACTAGCGAATGATTGTGTCGTCCAAGCTCCTTCAAGACTACCATCGTTATTGACAGCGGCGTGATAAATATTTCCTTTTAATCCG
>CBIHME010000061.1:0-5317 GCA_966210965.1 uncultured bacterium | reverse complement strand
GAGAGATAGTGTTTCTACGTGCATTTTATGCGCGACAATTCTATTTGTCCTTTAAAAAGGAGAATAACTATGTACACTAAGGTTACCCCTAGCGTAGTTGCACCAGCTGCAACAGTCGGCATGCTTCCTGTTACAGGCGCAAGCGACAACCTATTTATCCTTGCTGCAAGCATGCTTGCACTGGGTGTTGTTGTTTATCTAGTTACTCTATTCTTGACTCGCAAAAGCAGCCAAGTTAGCGAACTGTAAGATATACGATCAGTAGAAAATAACCGTCCCTATATGTGGACGGTTATTTTTTATCGCACTGTAAACTACAAAATAAGCACGCTATTTTTACGTGCTTATTGCTACTTCGCAACATCAATCAATGCTTGTTTGGATAGCTGATAGCGGCGCCCCGCGGTCGACCAGCCAATCACCTCATCTTGGAACTTTTTCAGCACCATGACTTCGACGAACGCTGTTATATAAATGCCGATCTCAATCCAGCGCAAGAAGTAGAAGTACGGTAGTGCACCGATTAACATCCATCGCTTTGCTACTGCTGAGGCAAACAAAGCAATAAATCCGTTCAGTATGATGTCAGCGGCGATGAATACGGGTATGATCATCCAATTGCCTGTTACGGCGATAACATATGGCAGCCAGACAAGAAGCATTAAAAGAAATAGTACGGTCTGGAGCATTTGATAGCCCAGGCTTATATCAATACGTTGTCCGTGCAGGCCAATCTTGTATTTTTTGACACCTTGAAAGAAGCCGCGCTGCCAGCGCATATTTTGTTTGATAAAATCGCTCAGTGTTTGTGGGTCTTGGGTGAAGTTCACCGCTTTCGGGATGAAAAGAATCTTCCCTAATTTTTTACGATGCACCTGTAGTGTAATGTCAAAATCTTCCGTTAGGCTTGATCCGCCGAATTCGAGATCTTTAATGATGTCCGTACGGAAACACGTGATCGGACCGGGGAAAACGGAAATCATTCCTAGGTGCGATTGCACCCTGCGCGTCACCTGCTGACTATACGTGTAGGTCAGTGCTCGGTAGGTGCTGATCCAGTTGCCGCGAAGGCTCTGGACAAATCCCACAGCGACAGCGTATTTTTGCGGGTCCAACTTGCTGCGGTAGTGGCGAAAGTAATCCTGAGAAAAGATGCTGTCCGCGTCAGCGATATGTAGCCACGTATAGCGATTTTCGAGATCGAACTTGTCGATGGCTTTCTTTACGGCCAGCGCTTTACCGCTGCGTTCAACCGTCAGGACGTTATCTTCGCCGAGTAAACTAATAGCAATTTCTTCAGTTTTGTCTGACGAGTTATCGTTGACGACGTAGATATCGCTTTTTGGCTGTCCTGCGGCGACGGCTGATCGGATTGTTTCGGCGATAATAAGTTCTTCGTTATGTGCGGGCAGTAATAGTACTAGCTGTTTTTGAGTGTTACCTGTAGCCGACTGCTCGCTTGTTGGACTGTCTGGCGATGCGGGCAGTAATAATGTCATTGCCGGTGGCAGTTCTGGCGGGAGCGGTAATGCGAATGGAAATGACGATTGGTCAACACGTGCCGCACGCTTCATGATCATCGATGGCATGTAGCGCTCGACGGCTGCAACATGACGATCGGGTAAATGTACATTACGCTGCACGCTTAAAGTCTGGCGCGAAGGAACGACGACGCCCCTATCCGACAGTAGCACCTTGTGACGTGTAGGGACATTCAAGGTGTGTGATGATTGCATGCGAGCTGGTGTACTCATATTACTATAATAGCACATGCTTTAAGATATGTCAATTTAAGTATATAAATTATGATTGGATCATCGCCTATATTCGTTGCCTGCCTTGGCAGTATAATAGGTATATGCATAAGGGAGATTTAACGACGCTATTAGATGAGCCGTACGTATGTGTGGACGTCGAAACCGATGGGATGAACTATACCCACGGGCACGTTATAGAGGTGGCTGCAATCAGGGTGGAGAATGGAAAAATCGTCCGCGAGTTCACGACACTGATAAATCCAGGCGTATCTATCCCCTATTTTATTACTAACCTAACGGGTATTACGACGCACGACGTGCAGGATGCGCCGAGCTTCGCAGATATTGCCCAAGAGCTTATCGGTATCATGGACGGTGCGACATTCGTTGCGCATAACGTACGGTTTGACTACTCGTTTCTGAAGCAGGAGTTTCGCCGTGCGGGCATTGATTTTGAGCCCAAGCAGCTGTGCACAGTAAAACTGTCCCGAAAACTATACCCGGAACACGCCAGTCACAAGCTATCCAGTTTGATTGAGCGGCACGGGTTTGCTTATACCGAACGCCACCGCGCCTATGATGATGCCCACGTGTTGTGGCAATTTTTGACACTTGCACAGCGGCAATTTGACTACGATATCTTACACGAAGCTATCAGTCATCAAATCAAGCGACCCAGCTTGCCAAAACATTTGGACGTAGAAGTGGTTAATAGTCTCCCTACGAGCCACGGCGTCTACATGTTTGATGACGAAAAAGGAATGCCATTATATATCGGTAAGAGTGTGAATATTCGCCGCCGAGTGCTCAGTCACTTCACTCGGGATAGTGAAGAATACCGCGAGTTTAAGATCGCACAAAGTGTCCATGCTATTCGGTTTGAATCGACTGGCGGCGAAATGGAAGCGTTACTGCTCGAGGCACACCTGATCAAGACAGAGCAACCGCTATATAACCGACGTTTGCGCCGTGTGAGGATGTTGACTGCGCTCAGGCGGCAGACGAATAGTGACGGGTACATTACAATAGTTACCGACCAATTGACGACTGTGACGCCCGATCAATTCGATACGATTTTGGCGTTATACGACAAACGGGGTGCGGCTAAAACATCGCTGCTGACGACTGTTAAGACATTTGATTTATGTCCAAAATTATGCGGTTTAGAAAAAGCCAAAGGCGCGTGCTTCTCCTATCAATTAGGGCGCTGCAAGGGCGCCTGTATTGGCAAAGAAAGCAGCGATACTTACAATCGTCGCCTGCTTCTTGCCTTCGAGCATAAACGCATCCAGTCATGGCCATATGACGGGCCGGTTATCGTCTATGAATCACAGTCTGACAGTGTGGTGCGCAGCGGATTTATCGTTGATCAATGGAGTATCATAGGTAAGATCACGCAGGAGGAAGATTACGCGCCGGTCGTTACTCGGTACGAGGCGATATTTGATTATGACGCGTATAAAATTTTACGCGCATTTATGACCCAGCGTGGAGCAAACATCACGATCGTGCCTTATGTAGCGGAAGATACCATTTAAAGATTACCAGGAGTAGCTACTATGCCGGACCAGTTGACGTCGATGCGTTAGGTGTGCCGTTCCAAACCCAGTTGGTTGATGAGCCGTCTGCGTAATTTGGTGCGCTCGTGCCTTCCGTAAGCATGACTGCATCCAGACTAAGGGTGTCATTTACTGCCCACGCAATACTGTTGCCGTTGCTGAAATACAAGAGGACCTTAACGGCGTTGGCTGGGGCTGTTGCTGTTTGGGATATGCGCTGCCAAGTGTTGGCTGGGATCGTCGTTCCTGCGCCCCAGTACACGCTTGATCCGATTACGGTATTCGTATTGTCATACCATGTTAGACCAGTGCGAGCGCTATAGTCGCTGCGATTTGTGCGCATATATCCTGAAAGTGTATACGTCGAGCCACCTGTGACGGGAAGGCCAGTCGAACTGCCGTTACTGCTAAAGCCGTTATCGGATGCCGTTCCGGCAACGGTCCATGTTTTATGCATATAGCCGTTTCCGCTATAGCCGCCATTAGAGCCAAGACTGTTTGTTCCTGCCCCGCCGGTATTGCCATACCAACGGTAGGCCCAGTTAGTTATGCCGGTTTCAAAACTTGGGTTGAGTACGAGGTTTGTAATGGGTGTGGCGCCACCTACTCCATGTCCCGCACAACCACCTTGCGCAGGTGTTGTAGTGGACGAAGGCAGCTTGTAACTCGTTGAGCCGCTAGTTGCGGTAATGCAATACGTATTCGGGGTTGATGCTGTCAGAGTGTACTGGTAAGTGACTGTGGCGCTATCTTTAATACCGATGGCTTCCAGTGCCGTTTTGTCTGCCGGATAAACATCAGGGTTCTCTACTTGATAGACGGCAAGTTTTTTGGCCGCCTGAGAAAGGGCCGACAACACACTGCTGGTGCGTGCTCGCTCTTGAATGCCGTTATACGCGACGATTGAAATAGCTGCCAAGATGCCGATAACGACGATGACGATGAGTAGCTCGACGATTGTGAAACCTTTAGTGCGCTCAATTTTCATATACTGTCGGAAGTATAAAGGATAAGCATCATGAGGGTCAAGTCGCGAGCATGCGCTTCCAAGCCTTTAAGGATTAAACCGGTGGTCCTGACGAAGTCGCCGCATTAGCCGTGCCATTCCACGCCCAGTTAGTGGTTAATCCGTCGGCATAATTATAGAGCGTTGATCCGGCATTGACGGCAATGCCGTCAAAATCAACGTAGTCGACGCCAACGGTGGGTGTGGGTGACGTGGCCGTAAAGTAACCACCGACTTTTGCGGTTCCTGCGGTCGTCACATTAAATGTCACCCAGCCTCTCGCCCATGTGTTCGGGCTGAGCGTGACGTTGCCGCTTTGCGAAACAGTTGTTCGTACGGAGCTACCCTCTAGGTACGGCTGAAACCCACCGGTGATGTTTGACCGAACGTAAAACGATGCAGTGTAGGTTCCGACTTCAAGCGTATCCGTAAATTGCCCCCAGCCTAAAGCAGTTGCACTGCTAAATGTGGCGCGCATGTGTCGACTGCCAAATAGTGCCCCACTTGCAGGAAAAGTTCTGGTTCCGCCACTGGCTGATATGTTGGCGCCATTTGCGGCAGTGCCGTTCTCGAATGACGGATTGAGTACTCGGTTGGTTATCGCCGCGATGCCACCGACCCCGTGCCCTGCGCATCCACCCGCACTAGGCGTTGGCGCTGACGAGCTGAGTTTATAACTGGTCGTGCCTGTCGTTGCGGTGATGCAGTAAGTATCGGGATTGGTGGTTATTTTACTATATTGGTATGTCACCGATTCACTGTCTTTGATGCCGATTGCTTCTAATGCTGCTTTGTCCGCTGGTAGCAAGTCTGGATTGTCGACTTGATAGACGGCCAGTTTTTTTGCAGCTTGGCTAAGTGCCGAAGATACGCTGCTAATACGGGCTCGTTCTTGTATGCCATTGTAAGCAACTATCGAAATAGCAGCTAAAATACCAATCACCACGATGACAATGAGTAATTCGACAATAGTGAAGCCTTTTGAGTTATCAGAT
>CBIHME010000060.1:0-5363 GCA_966210965.1 uncultured bacterium | reverse complement strand
ATTTAATACAAATATCAATCATAGCCTTTACGACGATAGTGCATTATTGAAATAGTATCGTTTCGATGGTATTATAATCCCAACTCAATCGCCCGATGAGTCGGCAATACCCTGTTAGTGTCAACCCGCGGTAACGAGTGGCACCTTTATAGTTTTTGGAGGCAAACCGAAATGACCGATAGCCAGAGAACCGACACCATTCAAGCAATCGCCGAGTATCTCAATCTGCCCGACGAACAAGTCGAGCTGATAAAAAGCCAACCATCAACGTTCAAGCGCAACGAGATGATCACGCAACTTGCTGTAGAAGCGATCAAAAAAAGCGGTCCCCAATCGGACGCGCTTCGTAGGGCAAAAGCGAGAATCATCGAGCTGACTAATGAACTTCAAAATGGCACACAACCACCCTACACGATCGGCGTATGCGTCAATCTCGTCGAAGACAAAGGTTTCGTCGACGTCGCGCGATCAGGTCAAGTGATGCGCCTCGCCTTAAGTGCGGTGGTTACCGATGACGATCTTGGTATTGGCAAACAACTACTTGTGGATGACAAGCTCAGCGTCGTGAAAGTACTAGACTTTGAAGGACATGGCCAGATCATGACTATCAAAGAAGTATTTCCCGATGAGACGCGCGCACTGGTCGTAGGGCGAAATGATGACGAGCAAGTCGTCTATTTGTCCGATGCCGTTCGCGGCCTATCATTACAGCAAGGCCATTCCCTGCTCGTTAACACGCGAGCAAATATTGCGGTCGAAGCTATCACGAAGACCGAAGTAAACAATCTGACACTCGAAGAAGTTCCAGATATCAGTTACGCTGATATCGGCGGCTTGAACGATCAAATAAAAAAGATTCGTGATGCCGTCGAGTTGCCTTACTTGCATCCCGAAATGTACGAAAAGTACTCGCTCAAGAGCCCGAAAGGCATCCTACTCTACGGCCCGCCAGGTTGTGGCAAAACGATGATTGCGAAAGCAATTGCTAGTGCACTTGCAAAGAAAGTCACCGACACAACCGACCAAGATGTAAAGGCGTACTTCCTGAACATCAAGGGGCCAGAACTACTGAACAAGTACGTCGGCGAGACAGAACGGTACATCCGTGAACTGTTTCAACGGGCGCGCGAAAAAGCCAGTGCTGGCAATCCGGTCGTTATCTTTTTTGATGAAATGGAATCGCTGTTTAGCACGCGCGGTAGCGGCATTAGTTCGGACACGGAAAAAACGATCGTACCGCAGCTACTTACCGAATTGGACGGCGTCGAGAGTCTTAGTAATGTCATCGTGATCGGTGCGTCAAACCGCGAAGATCTGATCGATCCTGCGGTGACTCGACCCGGTCGTCTGGATATCAAAATCAGAATTGAACGTCCGGATAGCGATGCGGCGGCAGATATCTTTTCGAAGTACCTTAACATCGACCTGCCGCTACACAAAACGGTTCTCGATCAGTTTGACGGTAATCGTGCCACCTGCTTGCAGTGGATGGTCCAGCAGACTGTCGACTACATGTACGAAACGTCTGATCGCACGCAATTCCTTACCGTGATCTACGAAAATGGCGACGACGAAACATTGCATTTCAAGGATTTCAACTCGGGTGCAATGATACAAAACATCGTCGACCGCGCCAAGAAATCCGCGATTTTAGACGAGCTCGACACAGGCAATGCGGGTATTAGCCTGCAGCATCTGTACAGTGCGTGCGACGATGAATTTCAGGACAACGAAGATCTACCTAACACGACCAATCCCCATGATTGGGCGAGGATTACCGGTAGAAAGGGTCAACGAATAGTTAAAATTAGACCAATTATGCGCACCGACACGCAGCGAACCGACTACAAGCCCGTCGAGACTGTCGAATCACGCAACACCGGTCTATACCTCTAGCCCCAAAAACAACCTATAATACTCCTATTTGTGACGATAACCTCGTCACAAATAGGAGTATTTTTAACGCCTGCATTTATTCGGCCTACTAGCCTGAAATACAAGTTCAGTCCACTCCCTCAGTGCATCGCCATGGAGATTTTGCCCGCGGCTACATCTCCCAGGGTAACGACTTAACCACCTCAGGTTTCTTTATTTTTGACACATCAGTCGGGTACGACAAAATGATCGTATTTGACCCCGCGGCAGCATCTTCGGTGCCATTGTTGTCGTCAGCTTTCGACGTAACTTTAGCTTGAATAATACGATCCGCATTATTGTCTACCCATAGCTCTAGTTTCATGTCAGCGTCACGCCCACTCGATGCCGAATCATCCTCTGAAATATTAAGGGCTTTAATCGCCTTTTGATTCAATTCTTCTACGAGCTTTCCGCTAAGATCGATCGTATAGTGAGTCGTCTTTTTTTCAGAAATTTCTACGACTTCACTGCTGGCGATTGGATAGACATTCCGGTCTTTAATAAACTGCATCAGTTCACGACGAGCAGCATCATTAAAATTACCCACTAGCACTTGGCCAGTGACTGTATTAATACCAATACGCGACGATGGCGTATCAAGTAACATCGCCGAGATGTAATCGTCATTATCTGCTTGATACCACGTGTCAACAGCCGCCGCATCATCGCCACCAGCGCCTAGCAGCGCCGGTGCCTTCTTTAACTTCGCGTAATACGTGTTTTGATCAATAGCGATAACTTCACCAGCCTGTTCATATTCGCTGTCGATACCAGACGTTTTCATCTCGTATTCGATAAAGCTTTTCGGCTTAGCGGGATCGCTAAAATCACTTTCGCCTCGAAGCGTAACGTCGACTTCCATCGGAGCGGTCAACTTCATGTCAAAATCCTGTTTGATATAGCGCGTTGACATATGATTCTCTAGTGCACGATATAATCTCGCTTGCGGATCGTTCATCGCTTGCCACCATATGAACGCCGCCGCGCCAGCACCCAACACTATCAGTCCTGCAGCAATAAAGATAATCAACTTTAATGGTGACTTCTTTTTCTCGGGCTGATTGAGCGCAGCCTCATATTCAAGTTCAAACGGTGATTTCGGCTTCGAAGGTTGAGGAAGTGCCATCTCTGCCCCGCTAGGCTGCTGTACATTGTTCATTCCATCGGCTGCTGTTTGCTGATGGACGTCCTGATATTGATCGGCGAACGTCCCTTGACTCTGCATCGGCTGCGATATAGAGGCCGGCTGCTGCACAGGTGGAGCAGCCGTCCATGGATCGGGAGCCGCTGCGTATTGCGATGCCGGATTAGTGCTATTATCTACGTTCTGGTTGGGATTTTGTTCTGGCGCCAAGGGGTTTGATTGGTTTGGTTGCATAGTGCCATAAGTATGACGGACGATATCCTGCCAGTCAATCCGAACCACCATGATACACGCCACCTTCCCTAGACGCATTACGTATATAATTTTCTACTTTACTCCCCGGCTCTATCCCATGATCTGTTAGTTACATTTGAAGGCTTGGCGATAATCGCAGTGTCTTCGGGGTAGTTAATCGTGACGACAGTCGATTCCTTAACGGACTTCCCGGCCTCTCCTGCGGTAGATTCGCGCTGTATCATAATCTTTACGATCCTCGTCTTATCTTCACTGACCCACATTTCCATACCCTGCGAACTATCACTCGCGAAGTCGACTGGCATACTATCACTATTACCGCCCGTCGCGGCAAATACTTTTTTATTAAGTTCATCGAGTGCGACCTCGTTGAACGCTATGGTGTAATGCATCATTTTTTTATTATCAACTTCGACCTGGTTGCTGGATGTTATGTCATACACTTTTTCATCCTTAATGTGCGCCATCAATTGCTGCCGCGTTCCTTCACTAAAATTACCGACAGGCACCTCCCCTAATGATGAATTCACGGCCCGACGTACACCCCATGGGTCCATCAGCATCTCACCCGCTACATCATCGGGTGCCAGAACATACCATTGATTTTCTTTCGGACGAGCAGTATCCTCGCCTTGATAATAGAGAGCTGGTTTCGTGAGTTTGCCGTAATATTCATTTGCATTTTCAGTAATTATTTGACCCGCCCCTTCGATTACCACTTCGCCCTCTCCAGATCGTGACTCGTAGTTAATATAGCTCTTAGGGCTGCGTGGATCAGAGAAATCACTCGTCGCGTCGATCTTGACGACACTTGTGTCACCTGCAACGATAGTCTGTTCATATACATGTCGAACCTTGCCGACGCTCAAGTGATTTTCAATCGCCTGATACAGCATGCTCTCAGCGTCCGCAACAGCGGCTGGTCGTATTGTCGCAGGTGGCGCATTGCTACTGCGCCACAACGAATACACTCCAGCGCCAATACCACCAGCTAACAGCACAGCCACAGCGATGCCAATTACCTTTCTCGGCAACTTAGACTTTGTCGGACTAGTTTCTACGGGACGAGTGCCGAACTGAGAAAAAGGCTTGGGTAGCGATACGGGGGAAGGTCGTGGGCTCGTTTGGTGATGAGATTGACCGGGCATCTGAAAATGACCGACTGCATGTGGCAATTCCGCCCCCCTCCCTTGCTCTGACGGTGGAGCAATAGAAGCTGCTGGTCGAGAGCGGAATGGACTGAGTGGTGGCGCCTGTATGGTTTGACCCACTGATTTGGTTGATGGTACCTTCTGACTCTCGCGGACCACCTCTCCTACTGTTGCTAGCGGCTCCCTAGGAATAAACGGGCGGGTCTGACTGCTGGTTATTGCTGCATTCGTCGTCTTTGTGAGTGGTCGCAAATACCACGGCACTCCAGCAGGCGTGATCGGCGCGGCACCTCGTGGCTGGTTGTAGCTTGACGGCACCTCAAGATGACCTTCATTCTCGTTATCGGATAGCGGAGATGACGCCTTAGATTGACTAGGGTCGTCTGGGTGCAGAGGATAAATCTTATCTGGCTCCATTACTCTTATTATTATATACGATACTGGTAGATCGGTCTATCTTAAGATGTTATAATACTATTTGGTCGTCGGCTATTCTCGCCAGGACCATTGCTGGACATTACGCGTCCGCAAATTGATACGACCCAGGAATAAGGTATGCTTAATTTTATTTTGTACACATTCGTCGGAGTAATCGGAATTGCATTCGGATTTTGTCTTCGAATCGCCTACAGCATGGCTGGCGCATTAATCGCCTGCGCACTGCTCCTCGGCTTTGCAATAACACTGCGCCTCATAGGTTACGCTGGTCCGATGGCATTGCATGCACTGCTACGGCTAAAAACCTACGTCTTTCGATCATAACGGCTATCAGCACCAGCACGATCGACCTCTCCGAGTGTCCCGGTAAAACCCGGCGTACGTCCCCGCGATAGTGGGACGCTTTAATTTCAATCTGATGATTACTGTCATCCTCTTGAGATATTGATGCTTAAATG
>CBIHME010000059.1:0-5421 GCA_966210965.1 uncultured bacterium | reverse complement strand
TGATGTACTCCGCGTTTTACTACACACAATTAAAGGAATTAGCCCAATTTCGACAACTGAAGGTTACATGCCAATTGACGCATCCGACGATCCTTTGCTAGAGAATTAAGGGGTTTGACGCGCACTTTGGTATAATCATACCAATGGATAAAAAAATCTCTCAGTTAATAAAAGAACTTTTCGATGTCGACAGCGATGTCGTGTTGACGCGCCCAGACCCTCAGTTTGGTGATTATGCGACGAATGTTGCTATGCAAATCGCCAAACCACTTGGCAGAAATCCGCGTGAGATCGCTGAAGAGATCGCTGTAAAACTTCGTGAAAATGAAGATTTCACAGAAGTATCAATCGCCGGGCCGGGCTTTATTAATATTCGGCTTGGGGACACGGCGCTCCTTGCACTAGTGCGTAGGAATCCGCAGCCAGTCTATGCCGGTCAGAAAATTGTTTTCGAGTACAGCTGCCCAAATGCTTTCAAGGAATTACATACGGGCCATTTGTATCAGACGGTGTTTGGTGATATTGCTTCGCGTTTGATGCTGGTTGGCGGGGCGAACTTGCAACGCACTAGTTTTGGCGGTGATGTTGGCTTGCACGTTGCGAAGTGTCTTTGGGGTATGGTGGCTGAGCTCGGCGGAGAATACCCGGAAAAATTGGCAACTGTCGAGACTGACGCTTTTTCGCGTTCCCGTTGGATCAGTAGCTGCTATGTGCGTGGCGCCAAAGCCTACGAAGAAAATGCCGACGTAAAGGCCGATATCGACGAGCTGAACAAAACGATTTATGGATACCATAGCACGAATGATCAGGCGTCACCGCTGGCGAAGATATATTGGACAACGCGCCAGTGGAGCTTTGATTACTTTGACGCGTTTTATAAGCTTATAGACGTCGAACCTATGCGCTATTACCCCGAGAGTCAAACGGCTGAAATTGGAATGAGCGTTGTTAACGAACAGCTTGCTAAAGGTGTATTGAAAAAATCTGACGGGGCTATCGTCTTTGAGGGTGATGAATCAAAACACTTGCATACCCGTGTGTTCGTGACGTCGAAGGGCTTGCCGACTTACGAGACGAAAGATATCGGTGTGATTTGGATGGAGAAGCAGGATTATGACTTTGATCACCGTTATTTGCTGACTGGCAATGATCAGAAAGAATATATGCGAGTCGTGTTTGCGGCCGCCGAAGCGTTTCGTCCAGAAATGATAGGAACAATGACGCACATGACGAATGGAACGGTTAAGTTTGCCGACGGCAAGAAAATGAGCTCCCGTCTGGGCAATGTCACCCGTGCATTGGATGTCATAGATATCGTGCGCGAAAAGGTAAGTGAGCTTGTCGAAGATACGGCACTGATTAACATGGTGACTTTGGGGGCAATCAAGTACGCGTTTGCTCGCTACCGACTTGGCGGCGATATTGCCTTTGATATTGAAGAAACGGTCAGTTTACAGGGAAACTCCGGTCCATATCTGCAGTATGCGCATGCCCGAGCTCGTCGAATCCTTGAAAAGACGGGTTCGTTTACGATGCCGAGCGCTATCCGCAGCGAGGACCGCGCACTGGTCCGCAAACTTGGTGAGTACGCAGAAGTGCTAGAACTTTCTATTCGCACGCTTGAGCCGCACCATATCTGCAATTATCTATTCGAACTGGCGCAGGAATTTAATCGCTACTACGAGAAAAATCAAGTCGCAGGTAATGAGCACGAGGTGCATCGAGCTGGCATTGTCGCACTTTATGCTGATACGCTTGCTGCCGGACTTGCAGTTCTTGGCATTGATGCGCCCGAGAAGATGTAGTGCACGGAATGTCTGATGATTTTGCTTCACTGCGTCGACACGCATGGACGCTGCCATTTACTTGTGCCATGGCGCTGGGTGCGATTACGTCGCTTATCGCCGGCCAGCACGCTCATATGGCAATTGCAATCTTCCTAGTGATATCAAGTACGCTCCCGCTCTTAATCGAGCGATTATGGAAAGTGCGGCTACCGACTTTTATCCAAGTCAGCTATGTTGGGTTCTTGTTTTTATCGATGTTTAGCGGTGAAGTGTTGGGGATGTATAGCCGATTTTATCCATGGGACGATATCATGCATTTTATTTCCGGCTTGTTTGTAGGGATGGGTGCCGTACTGTGGTTGACTAGTGTGGTCGATCGGACGAAGTTAGCGGTTAGCTCGTGGTTGCTTGCTGTCTGCGTCTTTTGCTTAGGGGCGACAATTGCCGTGGTTTGGGAAGTAGTTGAATTTACCAGTGACCGATTATTTGGTACGTTCACGCAGCGTAACGATCTGTTCGACACGATGACCGACTTGATGCTAGGGACGGTGAGTGCGCTGATCGTAGCGATTCTACTTGATCGTGCGTTACGAAAGAAGCGCAGTGCAGGTATGGATAAGGTCATTGCCTATTACCGCCATTTGAATCATCCGTAGCGATAGCGGTATAAATGCTATAATCTTTGTACATAGTAATAGAGGAGTTGATATGGCTGCAAAAAAAGAAAATAAAACAGCGACACCTGCCGCTAAAGAGTCATCAAAGATAAAACGGGTTGCTGCGCAGGCTGTCAGTGTCACTCGGCATGGCAGTGGATTTATGACGTTCGTTCGCGAACAAGGCGTGGTCGGCTTGGCGGTCGGTCTGGCGATCGGTACGGCGGCTGGTGCGTCAGTAAAACAAATTGTTGACGGCCTCATTAATCCGATTGTCGGCTTTTTGATTGGCGGCGTCGACCTGACAAAGTTAAGTTGGGTGGTAGTCGAAGCTAATGCGCAGGGAAAAGGCGGACTCGAGCTTGATTGGGGCGCAGTCGTATCGTCGTTGATTACATTGCTTGCGACAGCACTTGTTATTTACTGGCTAATTCACGTCGCCAAGCTCGATCGATTGGATAAAAAGAAACAGTAATGCGATCGTAAGATACCTTACATACAGGTGAATGTATCCAAGATATAGTAAAGGTATGAATAAAATAGCTAAAACTGATAGCGAATGGCAAGCCGAACTAACCCCCGAGCAATATAGGGTACTGCGTCAAAAGGGAACTGAGCGGCCGTTTAGCGGTCAGTATGACAGTACGTTTGACCCAGGATCATACCGCTGTGCTGCCTGTGGAACAAAGCTGTTTGCGAGCGAAACGAAATTTGATGCTCATTGCGGATGGCCAAGCTTTTACGATGCGCTGCCTGGAACGGTTGAACGGCATACTGATGATTCATTGGGGATGTCGCGGACTGAGGTGACGTGTGCGACGTGCGGGGGGCATTTAGGGCATGTCTTTGAGGGCGAGGGGTTGAATGTTCCCACTGACCAGCGTTACTGTATCAATTCGCTTAGCCTGCAGTTTGACCCGTCCGACTAATCATCAACCAGGCGACGAAAAGGGTTAAAGTTGCTATACTGTGAGGTATGGATAAAAAACTTGCTAATGCGCGCACCAATCGAATCCTTTGGATTGATTTAGAGATGACCGGCCTTGATCCAATCGAGGACCGCATACTAGAAGTCGCGGCTATCGTGACGGACTGGAAGTTTAACGAGCTCGCTACCTATGAAGGTGTTGTCAAAGTGGGGCCACGTCTAGTAGAGCGCCGAATGAAGGTCGGCAAGGACTTTTGGGATGCAAACCCCGAGGCCCGTGATGGCCTGATCAATCAAAATCTCGAAAAAGGCCGCTCTGGCCGTACGATTGAAAACGAGCTGCTTGCTTTCATTGACGAGCATTTCGAAGCAGGACTACCCGTGCTGCTGGCCGGCAACTCTATTCATCAGGACCGTCGGTTTATCGCTAACGAGTGGCATCGCCTGGACGCTCGCTTGCATTATCGAATGCTTGATGTCAGCGCCTGGAAAGTTGTCTTTGAGGCGAAATATAAAAGACGTTTCACGAAGCCTGAAGAGCATCGTGCGCTGGGCGATATCCGTGGTAGTATTATGGAATTACAGTATTATTTGAAAAAGGTAAAAGCATGACACGAGAAGAACTAAATAAACACTTACTCGGCTACCCTGATACATGGCTAGACTTTCCGTTTGGTGAAGAGACATCGGTCTACAAGGTGGGCGATAAGGCGTCGGGTGATAGTAAATTCTTTGCTATTATTCAAGACAATGCCAAGCCGCTGCGAATCAGCCTCAAGTGTGATCCGCAGCTTGCCGAGCTACTACGCGAAAAATATGAAACGGTTGTACCTGGGTATCATCTCAACAAGAAACATTGGAATACGATTATATGTTCGGGACAAGTACCCGACGATGAACTGCAGGATTTTATACGTCTCAGCTATAATCTCGTAACCGGTCAGCTCTAGCGATCGGTGCTATTGAACGACTCTAGTTGCTGCTTGATTGGCTGAAGATTTTCGTCTGTTTCCAAGAGGAACTCTTGCATGGATTTGCTTTTTGATTGCTCGGATATTTGTTGCATGAGTACTGCTATCGTTGCAAGCTTAAAGCCCATCTCGCGAGCGTACGTGTCATCAAATGTGGCATTCAAGCGAGCGTCTTCGAGCGTGGCGGTGATTTTATCAGCTTTTTCTTTTGCCACTGCAGTCTTATCGAGCTTGGTAACGTCGATTTTTTCTATGGCTAGCGGCGCAGCGATATCGCGGTTCGCGTTAGTAAGTAGAATTTTAAGATTGCTATTCACGCTTCGCAGCTGACTGCTTTTGATATTCTTTTGCGCCTTGTCGGAAACTTCCTGCATTGCCTGCATACGGGCCGCCAGGGTGACCATGCTCGTCTTTGGGCCGGCTGCGCTATTGCTAATGAAAATTAGAAAGCCGATTACGATTGTCAGTACCGTAACAATGATTGCGACCACTGCACCGACCGCGCGTTTATCAACGCCGGGGCGCTTTGGCTGCGGGGCGATCTGGTTCAGATAGTCAATTGGCGCTTGAGTGTTAGGATCAGGATACATAGATGGGTCTATTTAACCACAAACAGAATGAATCAACAACGCGCGCTTCTATTCGAAAGATCGGCAATCGATTATGAAGTCATGCCACCCGACAGAGGTAAAAAATGATATAATCAAAGTATGCAAGATGCCAAAGAAGAAGTTAGGGCGCGGCTGAATATTGAAGATGTGGTAGGGGAGTACGTTCAGTTAAAGCGTGCGGGGCGCAATTTCAAAGGACTCAGTCCGTTTAGTGGTGAAAAAACACCGAGCTTTATCGTTAGTCCGGACAAGCATATTTGGCATGACTTCTCTTCAAACAAGGGGGGTGATATCTTTTCTTTCATCATGGAAGTCGAGGGGATGGACTTTCGGCAGGCACTAGAGCACTTGGCGCGAAAAGCCGGTGTCGATATGTCCGTCTATGAGTCCAAAGGTAATCAAGATCTGGCCCGCCGTAAAAAGCGTCTGCAGCAAGCGAATGATTTGGCTGCACAGTATTATCAGCAC
>CBIHME010000058.1:0-5459 GCA_966210965.1 uncultured bacterium | reverse complement strand
GTTGTCACAAGCAGCATCACCAGCACAGCAATCAATGCCGCGCGCATATAGGCATAGTTGACTGTAGTTGCCGCAAGCCACATCAATGGTGCATCTTTTTGATAGAGGCCGTCAAAAAACATCGCACCGACGAGAAGCACAGTAGTAATAATAAGTAATCGCTTAATACCCATATCAATTCTCCGTTAGTTAATATTTGTTATACAATAACAATCTCTCAGCTAAATCTCTGTAATTTTTTTTACATTTTTGTCATAAACGCAAATATGTTTCAGCTTAAGCTTTGTCGAATCTGGCTTGCGTTCCCTTTAGAAAGTCGTGACGTGCTATTTATAATTATGCGTATTGCTATTGCGTCGCATTACTATAAAATAATAAGCACAATACTGTATAACCTATACGCTACTGAACGTCTCGATTAAATTATTCCTAAACGAGGAAACGCTATGGCATCAAGCCAAAGTAACGACGAAAAAAATAGGTACCAACTCCTTGTCGAGAGCGTACAGGACTATGCTATCTTTCTTTTAGACTCCTCTGGCTTTATCCAATCGTGGAATATAGGTGCAGAGAAAATAAAGGGATACGCCGCTAATGAGATAATCGGAAAGCATATTTCGATTTTTTACCCGCCGAGCGATGTTATAAACGACAAGCCGAACAAAGAATTACTCGAGGCCGCCACCTATGGACGTATTGAAGATCAGGGATGGCGAGTCAAGAAAGATGGAAGTCGATTTTGGGCAGACGTTATTATTACCGCTCTTTTCGACGAGAGCGGTTCTTTAATTGGATATGCGAAAATAACCAAAGATATCACCGACAAGAAACGCAGCAATAATGCTTTGGTTGCGGCAAATAAACTACTCAAATTTCAACATATCGAGCTTGAGGCACTTAACCATGTTAAGGATGAATTCGTCACACTTGCCTCGCACCAGCTGCGAACACCCGCAACAGGCATCAAACAGTTTCTCGGACTTCTACTAGAAGGTCATGCCGGACCGCTTAATGAACAGCAACTGCAGTATGCTCAGAAAGCATACGACAGCAACGAACGACAAATTGACCTCGTAAATAGCCTACTGCGTACCGCTCAAGTCGACGCTGGACGCGTCAATCTTAATAAATCATTCGTTGACTTACCGAAAGTCGTACAAGAAGTTGCCGAGAGCCTTCATGAAGTTTTTGAAAGTAGGCATCAGCATGTCACGATCGTACAATCGAATGAAATATCGAATATTTACATCGATGAATCGCGCATACGAATGGTTCTTGAGAATCTTATAGATAACGCCAGTAAATATACTGAACCGAGCGGCAAAATCACCGTCTCGCTTGCAGAGACAAAAACCCATGCAACGATTAGCATAACAGACACCGGTGTCGGCATTAGTGACGCCGATATTAAGCACGTCTTCGAAAAATTCAATCGAATACCCAACAAACTATCCGATAGCGTCGGTGGCACCGGATTGGGCCTCTATTGGGCAAAAAAGATCGTCGCACTCCATAAAGGCACGATAAAAGTGAACTCCCAGTTAGACATCGGCACGCAGTTTATCATCCGACTCCCGAAGGGCGTGATACGTGTCTAGTATACTACTCGTTGAGGACGACGCCATGATACGCGAGGCTTTTAGCATCATCCTAAAGTTACCCGGTGATTATGATGTGGCAACTGCAGAAAACGGCCAAATCGCCCTGCAATTGTGCGAAAACAACACATATGACGTTATCCTCCTCGACATTATGATGCCGATATTAGACGGAATCGGATTTCTTAAAGAATACACCGCCCGCTACACGCAAAGTCCGACAAAAATAGTCATCATGAGTAACTTATCGTCTGGGACTGAACTGTCGCAAGCGCAGGACTACGGCGTGCAACGTTCGGTCTTGAAAAGCTCCATGACCCCAGCCGCGCTGTTGGCTGTTGTTGCCGAAACGATTGAATCCGAAAGTAAGATCAGGCAAGGATTAGATACTTCACTACCTGCAGACGACGAACAAATCGACGACCAGATTCCCGCGAGCGCCAGCGATTAGGCGATAGCGCTGCGTCCACGAATTGCCATAATAATCGCCCGCGTTCCCGCCACGACAAGTCCCACTGCTAACGCTGAAACAATCAGTGGAAGTGGGTTAAAATCTGATTGTGAAGATTGCGCCACAGGTGATGTGGGTACATTAGAACTGGGGACGTATGCTGATAGTACCGCTTGATCAGATTCTTTGGGCGTCTCTTCGGGAGCAACCTCTGGTGCAATAGAAACTGCTTGCCTACTACCAAAGCCGCTGAATATCGGCGTCATCGTTCGCTGTACCGCCTCGCTGCGCGGAATAAACTGGAACGGCTGCGCGGGTGCCGATTCAGTATTTGGCGTATCCGCACCACCCCGGCCGGGTGTTACCGAATTACCAGCCGCAGTGTCGATACCAAAACTACCGTACCAATTTTTAAATACATTGATGAACAAAACACCGAACCAGCCAGTCAAGCCGAGCTGACTTCCGCTAATATTAGCGACGTTCGCCGACGCAGTGGCGTCACCCGTAGTCGCGTTACCAGCATTAGTATTTTTTACTACCGTCGCATCACCCGATTGAGAGTTTAGATTTAAGTTATTCACTATTTTACTGTCATTGTCGACATTAATCGCCAATTCCGGCGCCCCGCTATTTGTTACGACTCCCGTACCCAGCGCTGCAGCAGTCGTACCAGCAGGCGCATCAACGATCATCCCAACCCAGCTGCCCAGAACGTTTACAAAAACGAGTAAGCTGTCCTTTGCGACAATCTGGCGGCCAGTCAAGTTGAGAAGAACGAGGTTGGTCTTTGCATTGCCTGTGGTCGCGCTGCCGGCATTCGTATTGTTCGCAACAAGTGCGTTACCAGTACTGGCATTTAAATCAATATTATTGATAATTGACTGCGTGTCATCTGCGGATACAACGAGCGAGTTCGCAGGTGCCGACGAACCGTTCTTATTGCTTTCGAGGAGTTGCGGGAAGAAATCCGGCGCAACGAGTATATCCCCGTTCAAATTGCCATAAATATTTACCGTCCCAACAAATGACTGATTAGCCGCAATTATCGAATTAATGATATTCATCACATTCGCAACCGTATTGGCTGTTCCTGTCGTTGCACTGCCAGCTGTCGTATTGCTAGCGACTGTCGCGTTACCAGAAGTTGCGTTTAAATTTAAGTCATTCGTAATGGTGGCGTCGTTATCGACGGTAATGGTGGTATCCGTAGGAGTACTAGCCGCCCGTAGCATGGCTGATATAAGCATTGGATAAAGCATAATATCACCATTAACATCGCCGACGACGTCAGTAACAAACGTGGCGAATTGTGCGCCGTCGCCACTGACCGATGAATTGATTGTATTCATAAGCGTCGCGATCGCCGCCGCATCACCGGTAGTCGCATCACCTCCGGTTGTGTTGCGTCCAACCGTTGCATCACCCGTCGTTGCGTCAGAATTAAGCGTATTATTAATAACCGCATCAGTGTCGGTCGTGACTGTATTTGAACTAGCTGGCGGATCGCTTGCCGGCGCTTCTGTTAATTGATCCGAAACAAGCGGGACTACAACCGCTTCGTATTTTCCTGTCGTAGGATTATAGGCCCATTTGTCACTATCCCAGTGCTGCGTATCGGGATTGTATGTATAAATTCTTTCCTCCTCGGGCGCGGGTACGGGCACAGTCGCTGCTGCCTCTTCTTGCACGACAGGAGGAGGTGTCTCTATCGTTTCCGCCATCGCGACCATCGGCTGGCCGCCTGCTAGCAGAACAATAGCTGCATACATCAGACTCAGTCTCGCACTTTTCTTAATACTATGCATAACACCCCTCCTCTTTATTATGCTGATAAATTCGTAGCTAGGGAGGACCTATGGGCTTTGCCCTCCCTAGTGTTTTCACCTATTTACGTAGATGCAATTAACTAAATGTAGTCAATTAGTCAGAGGACTAATTAGTAACTTCAAACCTAATGCTTGTAGAGTTTGTATTCGTCGCATCACCAGTTACCGCGTCGCCACCAGTTGTGTTGTCTTCAACTGTTGCATCGCCAGATGAGGCAGTTTGGTTGTTATCGTTGTGAACATACAAATTGTTATCGTTATGGACGTCAATATTTGTGCGGCTATCAAATTCTACACGGTTCACTGAATCAGGACCGGTATTTTCGATAGTTGCTTCGTGGTCGCCACCACCAGCACCGCCTTCAAATGCTGCGGCCGTTGAAGCAGAGTTGTCGACGCTTACTTCAGCTTCGAACGCATTATCGTTCCATGCAGCACCTGTTTCAGCGCCACCACCGGTTGTGTTATCCTCAACCTCTGCGTCGCCGGTCCAGGCACGCTGATCATTATCGTTGTATACCTTTAAGTTGTTGTCATTGTCTACTTCAACGCGGTACCTTGTATCACTCGTGATAGTATTACGCGAATCTGGGCCGGTAGTGTCGATTGTACCAGTGGTTGCACCGGCAAATCCGGACAGACCAACCACAAGACCAAGTGACAATACTCCAGCGCCTAATTTTTCTTGGATTTTCATATATACCCCTCCTCTTATTTTTAAATAAAAATTATTGTGTTTTCGGGTGTTCAACCCGACCTAAATAGATAGGACGTCTCTTCGGGTCGTTTGACCACCTACAAGTAGTCTGTAGTTATCGAATCTCCTTGCTTCGAATGTCAACATCTGAGCTAGATGATGAGCGTAGTTTAATGTCTGTTGACGAGCGCGACGTCGTCCTTCCTGATGTGTCGGAATCGATAGAAACATCGACGGTAGTTTGGCCATTTTCATCTTGAATAACTTTATGAGTGGTACCTTCTTGGGAAATAGGTACGGGCTGACCGTTCACTTCAACGGTTGTCTGGGATTGATCATTACTGGTTTGAACTTCAACGCTACTGGAAGTCTGCGATTCATTGGCTGATGATGATAATATATCAGCGGCGTTCACGTTGGTCTCTGAATCGGTAGATGATTTTGATATTTCCGAAACAGATATAGTAGAAGAGGACCCGCTAGCGGACTGTAGCGGCGCCATCGCTCCGACCGACAAAACAACACTATAACACCACCAGCCTAGTGCGCTGATTGGCACAATGAGTATCGCCGCCATGCCAGCAAGCTTTGTTGGATGTAGGCCGTGCGCCTGAAGGTAGGATGTCAGAACATTACTGCGCGAGTCGGCGATTGCGCTACTAGCGAACAAATTCCTCAACATACTTTACCTCCTTTTCTCATGAATCACTAAGCAAGTGAACTATCTGAAGAATACATGATACCGCTCAAGGTTGTATGTGAAAATTTTCACAATATGCATTATTTTCCTTTTTTAGTCAATAATCTGGCAAAAAATGTTTATTCGTTTTGTTGTGATAATAAAACGGCATTAGCGGGCTGCTATAATGAAAGCAATGACCGAC
>CBIHME010000057.1:0-5487 GCA_966210965.1 uncultured bacterium | reverse complement strand
GTCGTAACCGGATATGTGACGGGACAGTTGACTGTTTCGGGGATTGGCGGCTTGTTGTCTGGTTTGACGGTCTTTATTCTGAGTCTGTTCTTGAACGTACCGACTAACCTTGCACTACCTGCAGCAGCGATCGCGTTCACGCTTTCGCTCATCCCGATGTTTGGTGCGACAATCGCTGGCATATTGATATCGTTACTTTTGCTCTTCAACGATGTTACGGCTGGTGTGATATTTATTATCTTCTTTATCGTATATCAACAGATTGAAAACAATTACGTTTCGCCGACTATCCAGTCGAAGAAGGTTGAGCTCTCTGCATTAGCAGTCCTTGCGTCAGTAACGATTGGGTTATACGTGTTTGGTCTAGCGGGCGGTATCATCTCGATTCCGATTGCAGGTTGTATCAAAGTCCTGCTTGAAGAGTATCTTAGTCGCGCTAAAGATAATCGTGACACCAGCGAAAAGCCGCTTGCGAAACTTGTAAAGAAATTACAGGGCGATAACTAGTAGTATCCCCAAAGAATAATCCCCGCGAAGCATTGCGCCTGGCGGGGTTTATTCGTTCCAAATTTTCGACAACCTTAGTCATTGTGGCTAGCATCGTAACGCAGTGATTACGGTGCTTCGACTTTTTTCTTGTCTGTCTTTGGTGACTTGTTAGAAGTCGGTAGACCCTGACTGGACGGCAGGCTGTCGACGAGCTTCTGGCGATCTGCGCGTGTCAAATCAGCCTTTGCTTTATATTTGTCGACTTTGACATGCTTAGCCCCCGAGCTCGAGGACTTACCTAGCGGCTTTTTAACGCTAGCTGTCTGAGCGTTGCTTTTCTTCATCGCCATGATCGTGTCTTTCTACTGGTAGGAACGAATAACAAATCTAGTATAGAACAAAAACTAATTGTTTTCAGCATATTCCCAGATGCTGCCGCTGTTCGTGTCGCGGATGAGGATACCAAGGTTGGATAATTCATCCCTGATACGATCGGACGCTGTCCAGTCTTTCTCGTCTCGGGCGCGTTGTCGCGCAACGATAAGTTGTTTAGCGGCGTCGTCTATATCAGGTGTAGAGTCGAGTAATTGCAACCCTAGTGTTGCATCTATTGTTTCAAGCGCTTGCCGTAGGCCATGTTGGTGAATGTCTTTAAGACTTTTCCCGTCGAATTTTGCAAAGGCCTGATCAATCACGCGTAGCGCATCGGGTGTATTGAGATCGTTACTGAGAGCCTCGACGATTGCCTGCGAGGTCGCAAGCAATGAGATTGTCTTATCGCCGTCGTCAGTCAACGTATCGTGCGTCTGATGACGCAGGACTGCGATATTGCGCCAGTGGTGAAGTCGGTTCTTTGCCGCCATCAAGTTTTCAAACGTAAAATTACCTTCGCTGCGGTACTGGCTTTGCAAAACGAACATGCGGTAATCCATTGGTGTAAATCCGCGCTCGGCTAGGTCTTGCAGGGTGTAGCCGTTGCCTAAGCTTTTGCTGATTTTTGTGCCGTTTGATTTTATATGGTTATTGTGCAGCCAATAGTTAGAAAAACGTACACCGCTAGCGCTCTCGCTTTGCGCAATCTCATTAGTGTGATGCACTGGAATATGATCGATGCCGCCAGTATGAATATCGAGTGTCGGGCCTAAAATGGACATAGACATTGCCGAACATTCTAGGTGCCAGCCAGGAAATCCCATTATTTTTTGATCATCATCGTCGTGTTGTGGTAGTTCGAGTAAATCATCAGGTGTCTGCCATTCCATGTCGCGCTTCTCGCCCACTGAACTGAACTTCCACAAGGCAAAATCGCTTGGGTTACGTTTGTCGGTGTTGAACTCAACGCGAGCTCCTGCCTTTTGCGCCTCTAGGTCGAGGCTAGCGAAGTCAGCATAGCTCGGAAACTTGCTCGTATCGAAATAAATGCCGTCGTTAATTTGGTAGGTAAATCCTTTTTCCTTTAATATGCGAACAAGATCAAGTTGTTGGGGGATGAAGTCAGTTGCTTTGGTAACATGTTCGGGCAGTAGCATTCCGAGTTTTTCCATGCCAGCCAAAAAATCTTCCGAGTACATTTCGGCGACTCGCCAGGCAGTTTTTCCCTCTCGGCGTGCGCCCTTTTGTAATTTATCCTCACCAGTGTCGGCGTCGCCTTCATTTTCGCCAGTTAAGTGGCCGACGTCGGTAATGTTCATGACGCGCTCGACGTCAAAATTATTTGCCGCAAGCGTTCGAACGAGGATGTCCCAGTAGATGTATGCCGCCCAGTTGCCGACATGCAAGTAGTTATAAACGGTCGGGCCGCATGTATACAGCAGCACCTTGTTGCCATTTTGTGGAATAAATTCTTCAGTCCTTTTGGTTAGCGTGTTATGCAGATGGAGCGTCATGATTTTTTAGTGCCTTGTCCGTTGCGGTTACTAGTTCTGCTACGATTGTATCGTAGCTTTCGTATGCACGAAAGCCTGCTGCGTATTTGTGGCCGCCACCGCCAAAGAACCCAGCGACCTGTTCAGCAATCGGTGTATTGGCGCGAAGTTTGCCAGTGATTTTTCCATCAGGGTATGTTTTGATTGCGACGCCCAGCTCGACACCCTCGACCAGACGCATCTCGTCCAGTACAAGAACGCTTGGGTTGTATTGATCACTGTATTTTTGGATATCATCCCAAGGTATGTGGACGATTGCTAATTTACCATCCAGTAAATACTCGATACGTGTTATTAATTCACCTTTATAAGCCAGAATTTCAGGTGATTTCTTCATGAATTCTCGGCGACGGTCTTCGATATCAGAGACTTTCGCGCCAAGTTCGGTGAGCTTGCCGGCGACAAAATATGTATCTGCAGTAACGTTTTGTGTCGAAAGTCCAAGGCTGTCGGATAAAATAGCGACAAGCATATTTTCTGCGGCTCGGGCATTTATCTGCCAATTGCAGTGTACAGCAAGATTATAGATGACTTCGCTTGTTGCTACCGCATCTTGTGAAAGCATTGCATGGTCGAATGATAGATTCGATTCGGTCGTGTGATGATCAATGACAAGTACGGGGTGGGATTCGAGGAAATGGCGCACACCGGGTGTTTCAAGCACTTTTGTAATGAGCACATCCGCTGCGGTATCGACGATGATAGCAAGATCTGCAGTTGAATCAAATTGGGTAACTACCCTATCCCACCCCTGAATGTAGCGCATGTATTTCGGTATTTCTACAGGACAATACATGACGACATCCTTTTGTTGATCGCCTAATAATTCTTCGAGTGCAATCGAACTTCCTAGGGAATCTCCATCGGGATTTTCGGCTTGGATAATAATAATTTTTTTTGCGTCTAGGATGAGTTGTTTTGCGGTATCGAACATCTTTTCATTATAACAGAGGTATCTGCTGTGACTGTCAGATTGCGTGTGCGCGTTCGTATTATTCAACTATGTCCATGTCAGCGGTTACTTCGCGCTCCCTGCGAAGTGAGTGTAAAAATTCAATCGGGTGCGATAACAGCATAGGAAGTGTTGATGGTTCGTGATTGGGTTGGCTTGATACGTGTACGGGCCGTTCCGGCGGAGCGATGCCATTATGGAAACTGATGGCTTCTTGCATGGTGTATGGCAGATATCGAATATCCTTGGTTTGCACAGGTTGAAGCGTGATAGTTTCGGGCATGTTTTCTTCAAGTGTAGAGAGTAATGAAGAGGTTGCGTGCTCGTACGGGATGCTGCCGACAGTGATGTGTGGAACAAATGCAAGCGAGCCCATCTTTTTGATTGGTTGAATACGCTTGCTGTAGGCGGCATGTTCGTGTGAAAGGACTTCATCTGCGTCGTCTAGAACGAGCGCCAGACTGATGCGGCCAAGATTGCGGCCAAAGTAACGCACGTCATTAACGCGTAAGTCTTGCTGCTCTAGTGACGAGCGTACGATAGGACGGAAGATTTCATCGTAGCGAGTTTGCGGAGCGTGCCAGCGTCGACGGCCCATATTATGTGATATGAAGCTGCGCTCGATGAGTGTCAATCCTAATCCCCGATCGGCGCGCGGCGCGACCATTCCGGGTGGTAGATTCTCCATTGCATCATGAACCTGCCCTATACTTTCTTCGTGCAGGGGTCGTCGGATCGAAAATTGATTCTCATGAAATGACATTTATCTAATTATAACAGAGGTAATATAATTATGAACATGTTTTTTTGACGAAATGTTAAATACGTTGTTTTAACGTAATTGCTCGGTAGATTCTTTGAGGGCTGAATGAGCACAGAATGTGTAATAGACCTTAGAGGATTCGCCGACCTTCGAGTGCATGCGTTAAGGTGATCTGATCGGCATATTCGAGGTCAACCCCAACGGGGAGCCCGCGCGCTAGTCGACTCATTTTTACGCTAATCCCCTGCTCTTGAATGTGTCGTTGCAAAAACAAGGCAGTCGATTCTCCTTCGACGCTCGCATTGGTTGCAATGATCAGTTCCTCTACTTCATCATCGACGATACGCTTGATCAGTTCAGGGATGTGGAGCTGTTCGGGCCCAATGCCGTCGATCGGCGATATTGCGCCGCCAAGGACATGGTAGGTGCCGTGGTACTGCCCTGTGCGCTCTAGAGCGATAATATCGAGCGGCTCCTCGACGACGGCGATGAGTTTTTTATTGCGGTCAGCGTCGCTATATAGCGGTGACACTTTCTCGTCTGCGTCAATCAGTGCGAACGTGATCGGACAGGTTGCTACGCCGGCATGGAGGCTGGCGATTGTCGAAGCGATCTTATCGACAGTGTGACTATCGCTGCGCAACAAGAAATACGCGTAGCGCTCAGCCGTGCGAGCGCCTACGCCAGGAAGACGTCCTAGTTCGTCAATTGCGCGAAGGAGCGCTGCGGGAAGTAGCTGCGCCATTGGTTAATTTACAGGCCGAGGTTGCCTAGGCCGCCCATTAATGGCTTCATTTTCTCAGCGGCAACTTCTTGCGCCTTTGCGAGACCGTCACGGACAGCGATTTCAATCCAGTGTTCGAGTTCGGAAATATCATCTAGGTCAACCATTGCAGGGTCGATTTTGACACTTTTAATTTTCAACTCACCGTTGATCTGTACGGTAACAGCACCGTCACCTGCTACTACTTCAATAATTTCCTTTGCAAGATCTTTTTGCGCCTTACGTAAATCATTCAACATTTTCATTTTATCAAATGCCATATTCTGTCTCCTCTGTCTTGTTTATTCTAATAGTATACGTTATTTTTGATCAGTTTTATAGATGTAAAACCTATCAGCAAGATCCGAACGTTGGTCGGTCACGATTTGATTTGGCGGTGCAAGTGCGTAGAGTTTTCGTGCCGAATGGCTCACGATAGTTGTTGGCGACTTCAGGTCTGGTTTGTCCGCGGTAATTGTGACATTTGAATGCTTTTGGGCGACTATGTCATAAAATGCCTTTTCGGATGGGCTGACGGCAATTGTTATAGTGCCACGACTCTTCGTACTTAATCGTTCGTTGATCAGTTGTAGGT
>CBIHME010000056.1:0-5496 GCA_966210965.1 uncultured bacterium | reverse complement strand
ATATTGAACGTGTTGCTAATCTTTAGTGGTGCGTCTGCAGGAAGTTTGACGTCAAAGTACACATAGACTGCAAAATCCTGGCGATCAATCTTGTAGGCAAGTTTTTTCTTACCCCAGTTGTCTTCTTTTACAATTTCACCGCCGGCAGTCGTGATAATATCACGGACCTTGGCAAGTGGAGTCTCAAGATCTGCTTCGAGATCAGGGTGAATCAGAACGGTTAGTTCGTATTCTTTCATAGATTTCCTCCTCTGGAATCCTTATGGATGCTTGTATCTAGTACAAGCCGAGTTAATAACAGTAGTAATTATACTAGATTTCATCTATAAAGTCTAGGGATGGATATGCTTTTATCTTCATGTCGCCCACGCTTGCATAAAGTCCCAACTTGACGTTAAATAACATACGTCCAACCCCACGGCGAAAGGTCTACGATGGACCCGGTTACATACGAGAAGTTAAATCACCTACTACTGAAAGACGGGAGTATGACGATCGATCAATTTCGACTCTCTCTCAGTCAAGAGTTGGGCGAGGAGGCACCGCTCGTCCGCCAGCTAGCCGATTGGAATAAAACCGACTACCAGCCCGGACAACTGCTCAGCCTGACATCAGTCCTTCGAGACGAGGTCACAATCAGGACGCCACGGTTCAGTACAATCGAAGAGACCATGCGCCTTATCGACGACGACATCAATGAGAGAATAACACTGCGCACCCTCGCATACGATTTGTTCGCCGTCCAACGTCTGTACAAATGGGTAATCGAATACGAAAAGTATTACACCCTAGCGACACAAACCAACTAGCCCGCCACTGCAGAAGTAAAGAGCCCGCCTCCTTCTGGGGGCGGGCTCTTTACTAGCCTTTTATGCGATCATCCGTTGGTCCAGACACGCCAAGAGCCGCCATACCCAGAGCCACTTGATATCACAACCGATCCAGGCAATGTCGTTTCACACATTGCAGTATAGTTTGTCCCGCCCGTCCAGACAGTTGCGCCAGTGTATTCGCGTACACCGCTGCCACTGGTGATATACAGGCGCTTACCCGAAGTTGGTATTGCCGTAATTGTAAACTGCTGTGCGTCTGGTGATGTACATGGCACAAGATTAAACGAATAGCTGGCATCGAGTGAATATGCAGCTTTATTAATATTCACCGTCAAAGACTCAAGATCGGCGGCCGACGTCGGATACACACCCCTGTCCGCGTAAAAAATACCAAATTGCTTGGCGAGTTGCGTCAAGTCATTCTGTACCGACGCGTCCCTTGAACGATTTTGCACACCATTATACGCAACGACACTAATAGCCGCCAATATACCGATAACTACGATAACGATCAACAACTCGACGATCGTAAAGCCATTACTACGGCGACCCGTACCTAGACGACTACACCAAATTAGTTTTAACACGCCTGCATCCCCCACCAGCCAATGCCCGTGTTACCCATGCCAAGATGACATGCCGGCTTGGATTCGTATGAAATCCTAATCCCGTACGATCCACTTGTCGCAGCCCCGCGAACATACTGATAATTCGTCAGGCTTGTGTTCGGATCATTCGGCAGCTTTGCAATATATGTCGGCACGAGTGCCGCTGCTAATGTCGATATCGCATACCCGATATTATCCGTCCCCACTGATGGATAGGACCCGTTATCAACTTTATATAGCTCCAGCGCCTTTTGGACGCCTGCGATTTCACTTGTGCGCATCGAATCGCGAGCCCGTTGCTGCACTCCGTTATACGCGACAATGGCAATTGCCGCTAAGATACCGATTACCACGATAACGATTAGCAGTTCCACGATCGTAAAACCGCGCTGTTGTGTTGCATTATTACTCATATGTATTTTCACCTCTTTCATTAACAGCCTGGCGTAATATACGGAATGGAAACCTGATTATTGATTATCCAGGAAACCCCATTGAACGGGCGTGAGAAAACACCGATAACGTCTCGGCCATTCCCGCATGTTGAGGCGCCTTCTTTTTCATTTTCATCCATGGCATAGGGACGCCCCCATGGATCAACAAGATTAGTAACATTCATATTCGACGCGTCAGAAATTCTCTGCAAACTCGTGAGATACTGCGTCCAACACGTATCGGTTGACCTATCGAGCGTCGCCAGATCAGTACCGGCTGCCTTATACATACATGTCCCCGCCGTACCAGTCGAGAGCGTTACGTACCGCAGTGCAACCTCTGATGAATTAACACGACTCGCTTGTATTGCCTTGCTTAATAATGCAAGATCGGAAGTAATTTTTGCCGTTTGCGCCCGCGTTTGCACCCCGTTATAAGCGACAATTGAAATGGCCGCCAGGATACCGATCACGACAATCACGATCAACAGTTCAACGATCGTAAATCCAGTCACCTTTGGGGAGACATTTCTAGCCATTCGTATAACCTCCCGTTACCCACGCGCCCTCTTGCGCCCAGTTGCGACCAGGACAGCTAAAGCCTGGGCTACTCGACGCGCTTTGGCCCGACGCCACTGAATCAAATCGTGTAACGCCAAGCACATAAAAGTTCCCTTTCGTCGCGTCACAGCCGCCGTTACCGGCAGCGTAGCGATGATAAAAATACAGGTTATTCGTCGATGTCCATGACGGCGCCAAACTACTCGTACTGACCACGACACCTACGTTTTTAGGATCCAAAGGAACCTTCGATACGGTGCCGCTGGTCACTAATGCTGAAAGAAAGTTCGTGGCAACAGTACCGTCATGCGAGACCTCCCAGCCCGATGCATTCGCTGTACCAACCGCCGCTGGATAACTGCCGTTAGTTGCTTTATAAATTTCAAGCGCCTTAACGATACTTTGCATATCCTGAATGCGCTGCGAATCACGCGCTCGACCCTGAACGCCATTAAACGCTACGATCGTGATAGCGGCAAGAATCCCAATAACAACGATCACGATCAAAAGTTCAACGATCGTAAAGCCCTGCTTATTGTATGTTTTGCCCATCATGCTTAAGCTTAGTATACCGCAAAGCCTGCCGGTGACAAAGTGGTGGCGCTACAGATTGCCGTCGCTGTCGCCAAGGTCGTCGATACTATTGATCAGCACATCACGCGGTCGAGAGCCGTCAGCCGCGCCAATAACGCCTTGTTCTTCCATCTGCTCGATAATACGGGCCGCACGGGCGTAGCCGATACGAAGACGTCGCTGCAATAAGCTCGTACTCGCCTTGCCACTATCGACAACCACACGAAGCGCGTCTTTATACATATCATCATCGCCGCCGCCGCTATCAAAGTCCATCACAACACCACCCTTGCCATTGAGCTGCACAGGCTGAGAAATAATCTCATCGTTATATTGCGGTGCTGATTGCATACGCAGATGATCGGTAATCTTTGCCACCTCCTCGTCCATCACCCAGGCACCCTGGATACGTTTTGGCTTGCTCATAGCAGGCGTCAGCATTAACATGTCACCCTGCCCCAGAAGCTTTTCGGCTCCGGCTTGGTCAAGAATCGTACGGCTGTCAATTTGCGAGGCGACGGTAAACGCAATGCGCGCCGGAACGTTCGCTTTGATAAGACCGGTGATAACGTCAACCGATGGACGCTGTGTCGCAAGAACCAAATGGATACCGACGGCACGAGCTTTTTGCGCCAAGCGGACAATCAGCGCTTCGACGTCACGCGATGCAACCATCATCAAATCTGCGAGCTCGTCGATCACGATAACAATATACGGCATCGCCCCATCGTCGACGCGCTGTTCGTTACCATCTTCATCTGCAACGGAAATCTTTTTACTACCGGCTTGAATTTTTTGGTTATAGCTTTTAATGTCACGGATCTTTTCGCCGGCAAGGAGCTTGTAACGTCGCTCCATCTCATTGACTGCCCATTTCAATGCACTAATCGTCTTCTCGGGTTCGGTGATAATCGGTGTCAACAAATGCGGAATATCTTCGTACGGCGCCATTTCGACTTGCTTAGGATCGACAAGAATCAGCTTCATCTCGCTCGGGCTATTGCGGTACAGCAAGCTTGTAAGTAGCGTGTTGATCATGACCGACTTACCGCTACCAGTCTGACCGGCAATCAACAGGTGAGGCATTTTATTAAGCTCGCCCACGACTGCCTCGCCGGAAATATCTTTACCGATCGCAAAACTAAGCGGCTCTTGATTGGCGCGCCACTGCTTGGCGGTTAATATGCCGTGCAAGCGTACGTCAGCAGCTTTGCGGTTTGGCACTTCGATACCAACCGCTCGTTGACCGGGAATTGGCGCCTCGATGCGCAGACTCTGCGCAGCCAAATTTAGTGCGATATTCGTTTCTAGGGCGGTGATGCGTGTTAGTTTGACGCCACTTGGTGGTTTAAGGGTGTACTGCGTTACCTTCGGACCAATATTAGCCCCCTCCATCTCGACATCAATATTGAATTCGGCGAGCGTATCGCGAATAGTCTGCGCATTCTGCTGCACGTCACCCGCATCGGCAGGCGATTGTTTCTTTTCAAGGAGATCGACGCTTGGCGACTGCCAGTTAGGGTCGCTGACCGTGACAAGTGCAGCGCGGTCTTCGGCTGCCTTATCCTGAGGAACACTCCCCTTCATTGTCGAGCGGCGTAATGATTTCTTTTCCTCGGCAGGTGCATCGACACCCAGGACATCAACGCCGGTATTCAATTTCAGTTCACCGATAGGTGTTGGCTTTGGCGCGTCAGCGGCGGCGACTTTGCGCATAACCTTGATATTCGCCTCTTGTTCTTCACGCTCCGTACGCGATAACTCCCATAACTTCTTAATGACCGTAATCGGCGATACCCGCAGCACGAACAGTGTCGTCACGATAATAAGGAGTGCGTAAATAAATGCACCAACGCCACTGTCAACCATAGCGAGCATTAATCCGTTGGCCATTTCACCGATAAATCCGCCCGTCGGTTGACCATTGCTCTTCATCAAGCCAAACAGACCAGCAAACCATACGATCAGCATCGTTGTCGCAAACTTTGTCACAAAAGGAATGCGGTTATTGTCCGCACGAAAAATCTCGACAGCGATGTAAATGAACAGGATAGGAATAATATACTCGGCATACCCTATCGTCTGTGCTGCGGTATTATGCAGCCATTCTAGGACGGGACCACCCGCCCCAAACCAAGTCACCACAAGAAGAAGTGAGATAGCTATCATAAAAACTGCGCCAACCTGCGCCCAAAAACCATTCGGCAGGCTATGTTGCGGTGCGGATGGGGCTTTGCCTTTTTTTCGAGTAGATTTTTTCTTTTTAGCCATAATGTATTCTTTGTCTTATTATAAGCGGTTTCGCTACTGATTGATACAGCATATTATAGCAAAAAATACTACAAATTGCAATAGGCTTATGGTAATTAAGAATATTGACAATTATTGCTTAAAATAGTATAATACGGATCAGATAGGTCACCGGTGAAATTTTCGCCTGTTACCATAGTTACTTCCAAACTCATCACATAGTTCAGGAGTTTACGT
>CBIHME010000055.1:0-5532 GCA_966210965.1 uncultured bacterium | reverse complement strand
GCAAGATTGTCGTCAAAGACATTAAAACAACCGGTAAGACAAGTGAAGTCGTCAAATTCTTGGCTGACAACAAGCTAGACCGCAAGGTTTTGATCGTTGTTGACGAGAAGACTCCAGAGATCTTGCGTGCAACGAACAATATACAAAATGCCCTTTTGGTTCGTAGTACCTATCTTAGTGTCTACCACATCCTAAACGCCGATAAAATCGTTCTTTCGACTAAATCAGTTGGGACGATCAAACTATGGCTAGCAAAGGAAGAGGCATAATATGACAAATATTAGCGTTATCCCACGTGCAACCGAGAAAGCCTACGCGCAATCTCAAAACAATGTATACGTATTTAATGTTCCACTAACAGCTAACAAGCAACAAATCGTTGCAGCAGTGGAAGCTCAATTTGAAGTAAAAGTCGAGCGCATCAAAACTTTGGTACAAAGTGGCAAAGCAATTCGCTTTAGTCGTGGTAAGCGTGCTCAACCCGGCAAGACAACTCGTAAAGACTCTAAAAAGGCTTACGTTACTCTTGCTGCTGGTGACAGCATCCAAGTATTTGATCAGCAAAACGCGACAAGTGCAGAGGAGACAAAGTAATGCCTATTAAAGCTTACAACCCAACTACTCCAGCCCGTCGTGGTATGACAAGCGAAGATTACAGCGAAATTACTACTCGTAAGCCGCTCAAATCGCTTATCAAGAGCAAAAAGCAGAACGCTGGTCGTAACAACACAGGTCGTATTACTGTCCGTCACCGTGGTGGTGGTGTAAAACGACATCACCGTTTGATGAATCACAAGCTTGCACCTGGTACAGTTGCAACTATCGAGGAAATCGAATACGATCCAAACCGTTCAGCGCGTATTGCTCGTATTAAAGATCAGAATGGTCTTTACCACTACGTTCTGGCTGACACATCAATGACAAAGGGTAAGACAATTGCCAGCGGCGAAGATGCTCCAATCGAAGCGTCAAACCGTATGCCACTTGCTAAAATCCCTGTAGGTTCACAGATCTACGCTATTGAAATCCACGCCGGTAAAGGCGCACAGATGGTTCGTTCAGCTGGCACAAAAGCCCAGCTAATGGCCAAAGAAGGCGATCACGCACTTGTGCGCTTGCCATCAGGTGAAGTCCGTCGCTTCCGTTTGGAAGCAACTGCTGCACTAGGTGTTGTCGGTAACGTTCAACACCAAAACGTAAAGATCGGTTCTGCTGGTCGTAACCGTCGCAAGGGTATTCGCCCAAGCGTACGTGGTGTTGTAATGAACGCCGTAGATCACCCACACGGTGGTGGTGACGGTGGCCGTCACGGACCAGGTAAACCACCACAGACTCCATGGGGTCAGTTGACACTTGGTTACCGCACACGCCGACGCAAAGACGTCAGCAAGATGATCGTTAAAAGTCGCCACGAAGCTAAGAGGAGGAAGTAACTATGAGTCGTTCACTCAAAAAAGGACCATTCATCGACTTCAAGCTTGCTAAAAAAGTGGCAGCTTTGACAGCCGATGACCGAACTATCATCAAAACTTGGGCTCGTGCTAGCACGATCACCCCAGAGATGGTAGGCAAGACGATCGCTGTTCACAACGGTCGCATCCACGTTCCTGTGCTTGTATCTGAAAATATGGTTGGTCACAAACTCGGTGAGTTTAGCCCAACTCGTAAATTCCGCAAGCATGGTGGAAAGGATAAGAAGTAATGACACAATATACTGTTCGTTCTTATACCAAGGGTGTCGACCAGTCTCCACGTAAGGTCAGCCTTGTTGCTGCACTTGTACGCGGACGTACTGTCGCTGACGCACTTGTTATCCTGGATCACGTTCCAAAACGTGCTGCATTGCCAGTTAAAAAGGCAATCGACAGCGCAAAAGCAAATGCAACTAACAACCACGATCTTGACGGCAAGACGCTTGAAATCACAACATTGTCTGTGACTGCAGGTCCTCGCCTAAAGCGATTCAAACCAGCAAGCCGTGGCCGCGCACTTCCTTTCCAAAAGAAGTCTAGCCATATCTTGGTTGAACTAAGTGGTGCTGAGAAACCTAAGAAAGTAGCAGCTAAACCTGCCGCTGAAAAAGTAGAGGAGACTAAATAATATGGGCCAAAAAGTAAACCCAATTAGCTTCCGTCTTCAGCTTACCAAAAACTGGGATTCACGATGGTTTGCCGGCAAGCGAGACTTCGCTAAGTGGTTGGCAGAAGACATCAAGATTCGCGACATGATCGAGGCTAAGTTCTCATCACGTCCTACAATCGACCGTGTCGAAATCGAACGTTCAGCAAACCTCATCACTATTACGATTCACACTGCAAAAGCAGGTGTTGTTATCGGACGTGGCGGTGTTGGCGTTACTGAGCTAAAGGCGAACATCGAGAAGATCGCAAGTCTTCCAGTTCGTATCAATATTGAAGAAGTAAAGCGCCCAGAACTATCTGCAAAGCTTGTTGCTGAAAATATCGCTCGTCAACTTGAACGACGTATTAATTTCCGTCGTGCAACCAAGATGACTGCACAAAATACAATGGCTGCAGGTGCAAAGGGTATCCGTATCCAAGTCGCTGGTCGTCTAAACAATGCAGAAATGGCTCGCAAGGAAAAAGTAAGCGAAGGATCAGTTCCATTGCATACCCTTCGTGCTGACATCGACTTCCACAGTGCGCGTGCATCACTGCCTGGCGCTGGTATCGTTGGTGTAAAGGTCTGGATTTACAAAGGTGAAAGGGTTGATAAGTAATGTTATTGCCTAAGAAAACTAAATACCGAAAAGTTCGTAAGGGTAAAAACCCAGGACGAGCGACTCGCGGCCAATACGTTTCTTTCGGAGACTACGGCTTGCAGTCACAAGCAAACAACGATATAACCTCACGCCAGATCGAATCAGCTCGTCAAGCTATGACTCGCTACATCAAGCGTGGTGGTAAAATCTGGATCCGTATCTTCCCGCACACTCCACGTACTCGTAAACCACAGGACGTGAAAATGGGTAGCGGTAAAGGTAACCCAGAGTTCTTCGTCGCCAAGGTTAAAGCTGGCACTGTCCTCTTTGAAATGAAGGGTGTCGACGAAGCGGTTGCGCGCGAGGCTATGCGTCTTGCGGCACACAAGCTTCCTGTTAAGACTAAATTCGTCGTAAGGGATCAAGCATAATGGCAGACAAGAAAACAACTACAACAAAGACGACTAAGGTAACGAAAGTTGCTGAAGAAGTTAAGACAATCGAGCAATTGCGTACTGATCTTGCTGCAAAGCAAGCTGATCAAATCGCATTGAAGCGCGGTCATGCGGCTGGCGAAGTAGCCAACCCACGTGTTCTGACTTCTACTCGTAAAGAAATCGCTCGACTTCATGGTGCTATCCGAGCCCTTGAAATCGCTGCGCTAAAGGAGAGTAAATAATATGGCCAAGACATTGACTGGTACTGTGACATCGGATGTCGCAGATAAAACTATTACCATCGCTGTTACTAGTCGTGAAACGCATCCTATTTATGGCAAGCAGTACACTGTGACCCGCAAGTACGCAGCTCACGATGAGAAAAACGAAGCAAGTAAGGGTGACCTCGTGGTCATTGCTCCTACTCGCCCAGTTTCAAAGCGAAAAGCATACAAATTAGAGACGATTCTTGAAAAATCACGCGGTTCAATCGAACTGAAAGAAGACGAGGCGAAGGCTTAGTTATGATTCAGCAAGAAACCAGCCTAAACGTAACCGATAACAGCGGCGCCAAAGAAGTTCTTTGTATCCGCGTTCTTGGTGGCACGAAGCGTCGTTATGCTCGTGTCGGCGATATTTTCGTCGCTACCGTAAAAACAGCTAACCCTACGGGCGCTGTGAAGCGAAAATCAGTAGTGAAAGCTGTTGTTGTTCGTACGAAAAAAGCAATTAACCGTAAAGACGGCAGCACTATCTCATTCGACGATAACGCATGTGTCATTATTGGTGAAGATAAGAACCCTAAAGGTACTCGTGTCTTTGGTCCCGTTCCACGCGAACTTCGCGATATGGGCTACGCAAAGATCATCAGCCTAGCACCGGAGGTACTATAATATGGCACAACGTATTCAAAAAGGCGATATCGTCAAACTGATCAGCGGTGCTAAAAAAGGCACAACCGGCAAAGTACTTCAGGTACTTGCAAAGAAAAACATGGCACTTGTCGAAGGTATTGGCAACAAGCACCGTCACGTTAAACCATCACAGCTAAACCCACGCGGCGGCAGCAAGGACATCCAAGTCCCTGTTTCTCTGCACAAGGTTGCCCTCGTTGTTGATGAAAAAGCTGCGACAACAAGCCGCGTTGGTTACAGTAAAAACGCCGAAGGTGCGAAGGTTCGCCTAGCACGTCAGGCAAAGAATAAGGAGATCAAGTAATGGCAAAAGCTACAACTACTGCCGCTACTCCTCGCTTGAAAGCTTTGTACAAAGATCAATTTGTCAAAGAACTACAAGCCGAATTGAATCTTGCGAACGTACACCAAGTACCAAAGCTCGAGAAAATCGTAGTGAGTGTTGGTATCGGCAAGAACAAAGATGACAAGCGTTTTTACGAAGTCGTCAAAAACACATTAGTAAAGATCACTGGTCAGGCACCGGTTGACCGTATGGCTAAGAAATCAATCGCTGGTTTCAAGATCCGTGCTGGTATGAACCGTGTTGGCATCAGCGTGACGCTACGCGGCGCTCGTATGTACGAGTTCCTCGACCGTCTTTCAAACGTTGCATTACCTCGCGTCCGTGACTTTCACGGTATCGGCGCAAAAGGTTTTGACAAGGGCGGTAACTATAACCTGGGTATTATCGAGCAATCAATCTTCCCAGAACTAACCTTTGAAGAAACACAAGTGTTACACGGTTTGCAGGTAACGTTCAATATTACGAACGCAGATCCAGCTCACTCACGTGCACTGCTTGAAAAATTCGGTATGCCGTTTGAGAAAGAAGGAGGCAAACGCTAATGGCTAAGAAATCAGCAGTCGCTCGCGACGAAAAACGAAAGAAAATGATTTTGAAGTTTGCTGCTAAACGCGCTGAACTCAAAGAACTCGGTGATCTAGAAGGTTTGCAAAAGCTCCCACTAAACAGTTCACCGACTCGTTGGAAAAACCGCGATGTCCTTCACGGACGTCCACGTGCATACATGCGACGCTTCGGCCTCAACCGTATCAATTTCCGCGAAAAAGCATCAAAGGGTGAGATCCCTGGTATAACAAAGAGTAGTTGGTAGGAAAGGAAACAGATATGTCATTACAATCAACTGACCCAATCGCCGACCTACTAACTCGCATTCGAAATGCGGCTATGGTTGGCAAACACGAAATTCGTGTTCCATCAAGCAAGCTTAAAAAAGTAGTTGCCGAGCAACTTAAAAAATCACACTATATCACCGATGTAAAAGTTGAAGCTGGAAAGCCACGCGACACACTTGTTGTTACTATCAACAAGCCGGGCGAAAACGCTAAGTTCACTGAACTAACTCGTTTGTCTAAGCCAGGACGCCGCGTGTACGTTGCATCAGCTGATATCCCT
>CBIHME010000054.1:0-5630 GCA_966210965.1 uncultured bacterium | reverse complement strand
AAATTACTATACAATACTATGAATTATAAATCAATAGTTCATGCGAGGTGGTGTATAATTTAAAGTTTCGAAGTACGTCCACTGGCGAGAGCCTACGTGTCTAAGATTGAAGTTTTTTGTTATACTTAAATTAACATGTGGGCAAAACAAAAACATCAGCAAGCTGGGTTTACCATCGTTGAATTATTGATCGTCATTGTCGTGATCGGTATTCTTGCGGCGATTTCTATCGTTGCATATAACGGCGTGCAGCAGCGCGCACGTAACTCAACGACTATATCTGCGGTCAAGGATTATATAAAGCTGTATTCGTCGTATGCTGTTGATTACGATGTCTATCCCGGAAGCGGTAACTACTGCTTAGGTACGGGCTATGCGGGCGGGCTATGCTGGGATAATCGAACGTATGTCGAAAATGCTGCTGCAAATACTGGTTTATTGAATTACGCAAAAAACTTGCCTAGTCCAAGTACGTACCGGGTCTATCGTAACGCGACCGACGGTTCGCGGGCTGGTATATTGTTCGTCGCGCCAAACAACTTGCGTTACCAGCTTGAAGGCGTGGACACGCAGTGTGGAATCCCCGGGGCAACACGCGGATTTACAGCTGGCGAGTCATTGGGTCCCGAGTGTAACATAACCGTCCCCGATCCGGCATTGTAATAGGCAAATTCACCTAAAGATGTAAATAATGGTCACTATTTGCCGTTTTTGACGCGGTGCATGCAGCCCGGCCAACAACAGGGGCGACGTACGCCTTCAGCTAATTCCGTATACGTACGTTCGATGCGTCGCTCGCGGGTTTCAATGAGTTTCGCGCTTTCTACCCAGCAGATCCATTCGTTACGTGCTAGCGGTGTAATACTATTCCATGCATCGAGGGCTGATGCATTGGCAATCAATGCCTTTTTTAAATCGGCAGGCATTGCGTGTGGGGTTCCATGGGGTAGGGTGATGCGTGTCATGTTTATATGATACACGATTATCGTATTCCTCACTTTTGACCAGATGCCGCTAGTGCTTTATAATTTGTTGTAATTATGTGGGCTAAAAACAAACAAACACCCGGATTCACTATCGTCGAATTGCTGATCGTGATCGTCGTGATCGGAATATTAGCGGCAATCACGACAGTCGCTTACAATGGTGTGCGTGATAGGGCGCGTATTAGCGCGGCGAGCAGTCGTCTTACTCAGGTCAATAAGAAGATTTCCGTCTGGCAGGTCGATAATCCTGGGGTTGCGCCGACTACGCTGGCTGAGATAGGAGTGTCGAACGATGACGCCTCTTTGCAGCTCGTGAGTAATAATGCAGTCACACCGGCGACATATTGTGTCACCGTGACAGAAGGTAACTTGACGTACTACATTAGCAGTACAAGTAGTAGTCCTGTTGCCGGTACCTGCACGGGCTATAATATGCTCGCTTGGAATAAAACTCAAACCAGCGCTCCTGTGCCGATTCCGAATGCTACGGTTGATACATCGGTATTTCGGACGTCAATTTCATCTATGCGCCTTGGCCCGAATAGCACTGGACAATTCTTGGCGGGCAGTCCATACGGCGGTACGCCGGGACAGGTATATACGGTAAGTTTTTGGCTGCGCACTGACGCGAACTGGAATGGATTATCGAATAATTCCAAGATACGATTTGGAGACGGAGGCAGCGGTGCGTTACTGCATGCGTGCGGGTATGGTGGCATAAAGACAAGCTGGACCTTTGTCACCTGTAATTACTCGATTACTGCCGGTTCGCCCACAGTTGGGATAACTGTTGGAAACGACGGCACCGTCGGTAATATTTGGATTGACGATTTAATACTTTCGCGCACAAATTAATTGGTCACACCGATATCCGAGCAATGGTATTTGGTATTATAGATACAGTACTAAATAAAGGCGAGGAGGGGTTATGCAGCAAAAGATCACACCCAATTTATGGTTCAATGGTAACGCACAGGATGCCGTGGATTTTTACGTTTCGGTATTCCCGGATGGTAAAATCAATGCGACATCATACTATCCCGAAGAGGGTCTGGCTGACTTTCAGAAGGACCTTGCCGGTAAGCCTTTGACGATAGAGTTTGAGATAAACGGCCTTCGATTTACAGCGATTAACGCTGGTCCAGAATTTACATTTAACGAGTCGGTGTCATTTTCGATTGCCTGCGAAGATCAGGCGGAGATCGATTATTATTGGGACAAGCTCTCTAGCGTTCCTGAATCCGAGCAGTGTGGCTGGTGTAAGGATAGGTTTGGGCTGAGTTGGCAAGTCGTGCCGAAGGATATTGAGAGCTTGATGCAAAAACCACAAGCATTCGCGCATATGATGCGTATGAAAAAGATTGTCATTGCCGACTTCTAGATGCAGAATAAGATTATTCGATAACGGGTAGTTCGGGTGTGCTCGTTTGCAGCGTGGCGGCAAGTCGATCTAGCTGTTGGAATTTGCAGTATTTAATTGCCATGCCGTTATAGTCATAAATTCGATAGTAGTGGGTATACTGTTTCGTCTCGCCACTAAACGTCTTTGCTGTCGTCGGTTCGTTGATGCGTTTGATATACCAGCCAGAGGGTTGTTGCTGTAGGATTGCTTTGATTTTTGCATAGTGATTAAATGCCATACTACTACAGTAGCAGACAACGGTAAAGCAGAATACTATACAAAGTATAGTTATGGATACAGTAAAGGTGTATACTATATACATATGAAGACGAAACTACTGATTTTTGGTATCACGGGTGATTTATCGACGCGCAAATTACTTCCCGCATTAAAAGAAATTATTGCAACGGGGGATTTTGAAGATTTATCCATTATCGGTGTGTCGCGCCGAGAGATTGATGTTCAAGAGTTGCTGCAATCATCGCTTGGTGAAGCGAGTCTTGCTGAAAAGGTTACTATTTTTTCTATGGATTTGGCGAATGCCGATGACTACGCGCGGCTGAAGGATTTTATTGCGCTAGATGACAGCGAACAGCTTCTCGCCTATCTTTCAGTACCCCCACAAGCCGCTACGGCAATTGTTGATTTTATGGGTGAAGCGGGAATTAATTCACCGAACGTAAAAATTTTGTTCGAGAAACCTTTTGGTGTCGATTTGCAGTCAGCCGAGAGTGTCATTGCCCGTACCGCGCGTTACTACGAGGAAGAACAGCTATATCGCATTGATCACTTTCTTGCTAAAGAAATGGCGCAAAATATCGCCGCATTCCGCGGAGGAAATGCGCTATTTGGGCATATCTGGAATAATGAATCTATCGAAAAAATTGAAGTGGTTGCTAGTGAGAAGATTGGCATCGAAGGCCGCGCCCAGTTTTATGAACAGACCGGGGCCTTGCGCGATATTGTCCAGGGACATCTGATGCAGCTATTGGCACTGACCCTGATGGATATACCAACGAACTTCGACTGGGATATACTGCCGCAAATGCGTCTACAAGCATTACGGGCGATTCAGCCAGCCGACCCGACGTTGGCACTGCGTGCGCAGTACGATGGCTATCAGGATGAAGCAGGCAATCCTGGCAGTCAGACCGAGACGTTCGTTTCGATGCAGTTAATGTCGACAGCTCCACAGTGGCAGGGTGTACCGATCTATCTTAAAACAGGAAAAGCGCTCAACGAAAAAACTACCGAAGTTCGTATTCATTTTCGTAAATTTCACGAGGCCCAGAGCAACTGCTTAATTTTGCGCATCCAACCAAATGAGGGCATAGAAATCGACTTGTTTACTAAAACACCGGGCTATGATCGTCGGTTTGAGTTACAGAAACTGCAGTTTACTTATCCGGAAAATACGCGCCTGCCAGATGCATACGAACAGGTGATTGTGGATGCAATTCGCTCGCATAAAAGCTTGTTTACTGGGAGTGACGAAGTCTTGCGCAGTTGGCAGATATTACAGCCTGTTCAGACTGCTTGGATGATGGATAATGCACCGCTTCGATCGTACGCCCAAGGATCGACGATAGACGACGTAATAGCGTAGAAAAGACAACACGATACGCTACATGTGGTGTTTTTTATTACGGGCGTGCTACAATATAACCCCATGGAGGTGACAAGCTAATATGGGTAAAACACAAAAATATATCTTTGTAACCGGGGGTGTACTATCGGGGGTAGGTAAGGGAATTACAGCGGCGAGTATCGGAGCTGTCTTACAGGCGAAAGGTGCAAAAGTCTCAATTCAAAAATGCGATCCGTATCTGAACGTTGATGCGGGTCTTTTAAATCCCGCAGAACATGGCGAATGTTTTGTCACTAAAGACGGTGCAGAAACCGATTTGGACTTAGGTCACTACGAACGGTTTTTGGACATTGAACTGACGCAAAAGTCTGCGACGCTGTCCGGCCGTTTATTATCAGAACTTATTATGGACGAGCGTGCTGGAAAATTTGGCGGCAAGACGGTGCAACTGGTGCCGCACTTGACGCAGTCTATTCAAAAAGCGATCGAAGAAGCTGGCAAGGATAGTGACATTCATATCGTCGAAATTGGGGGGACGGTGGGCGACTATGAAGGACTAAGCTTTATTGAAGCAATCCGCGAACTAGGACAAAAGGTTGGTCGCGCGAACTGCTTATTTATTCACGTTGTGTACGTACCATTTATCGGTACTAGTAAAGAATTTAAATCAAAGCCAGCACAGAACGCGTTAAACGATCTAAGGGGATTTGGTATCGTCCCAGATAGCGTGATCGTGCGTACAGATTTGCCGGCACCCGCCAGTATTGCCAGTAAGATTAGCTTGTTCGGCGGGGTGCCGTTAGATGCTGTATTGATGCAACCGAACGTTGATACGGTTTTTCGCATACCACAGGCAATTGCTAAGAGCGGTCTGCATACTTTATTGACTCAGTTCTCGGGATTGACTGCCGAGCCGGATCTGTCGAAGTGGAAAAAGGTGATTGCTGCTCAAAGTAAACTACCGGATCGGGTGATTCGTGTTGGTCTCGTGGCAAAATATATGGATAATGAGGACACCTACATCTCTGTTTTAGAGGCAGTCAAGGCTGCGGCATGGCAGCAAAAAGTAGGTGTGGATATCGTGTGGATTAATGCAGAAACTGCGACAAAAAAGGATTTTCAAAGTGTAGATGCTATTTTAGTACCAGGTGGCTTTGGGTTGCGTGGCATTGAAGGCAAGATCGCGGCGGCTCGTTATGCGCTTGATAACAATGTGCCATATCTAGGGATTTGCTTAGGTCTGCAAGTGGCGGTGATTGCGAGTGCGCGAAAAGCGGGTCTTGCTGACGCAAATAGTACCGAGTTTGACCCGAAAACGACGCATGACGTCGTCTATATTATGGAAGGACAGCAGGGTAAGGAATCGACCGGCGGCACGCTGCGTTTGGGTGATTATCCCGCGACATTAGCACCTCATTCTATTCTTGCAAAAACCTATAAATCAACCGACATTACCGAACGTCATCGTCATCGTTACGAGGTGAATCAAGCATTTACCGAAGCAATTTCCAAAGGCGGACTAGCGATTACGGGCACCTCACCAGATGGTCGGCTAGTGGAGTTTGTCGAGGCGCCATCGAACAATTATTTTGTTGCCACACAGGCACATCCAGAATTTAAAAGTCGTCCGTTTCGTGCACACCCGCTGTTCATA
>CBIHME010000053.1:0-5647 GCA_966210965.1 uncultured bacterium | reverse complement strand
TTATTGTCGTCATCGGTATTTTGGCGGCGATCAGTGTAGTTGCATTCAATGGCGTTCAAGAGCGGGCGCGTGTTCAAAAGGCGAATAGCGACTTAAGCTCTCTGGTCAAAGCTATTCATGTCGGCCGACTTAGCGCAGATAAAACACTAATGGGCATAACAGGCAGTGGCTGCACGCACTGTGCGGGCACGCAAGCGGCGTACGACCTGGCAATTGATCGCATTGGCGCGGCAGCCAACACAAACCTTTCATTTTTAAAAGCAGGTGATCCATGGGGGAATAGGTATGTTTTGGATGAAAACGAGGGCGAGCAAGTTGCGAATCCATGCCGCTTAGATGGCTTGAATGTGACGAATGCGGCTGCACATCCAGGACTTATTGTCCCGTCGATACCATACTATAATTGCTAAACCGTCAGATTAAAGGAGTATATGTCATGAATACGGAGAAACAATCAGGCTTTACGATCGTCGAACTCTTGATCGTTATTGTCGTCATTGGTATTTTGGCGGCTATCAGTATCGTTGCCTATAACGGTGTCCAGGAACGGGCGCGGGTCTCGAGCGCAAATAACGATCTGACGTTACTAAATAAAGCAATTCAAGCCGCTCGCATCAATGACGACAAGCATCTTTACGGAATTACCGGCTCAAACTGCACGCGTTGTTCCGACCAAGCTCGGTATGAGCTAACGATTGACCGGATTGCTACGGCAAGTCAAATGTCCATCAGTAAGTTAAAAGCGGGTGATCCATGGGGAAACAAGTATTCGATTGACGAGAACGAGGGTGAAGGAGCGAGCCCGTGCGCTAATAGGGATGGGTTGGGCCTGACTACGACGGGAAAAACGGGTATTATTACGCAAATCGTGCCATTTTACAACTGTCCGTAATCACGGTATACTACCCACATGCAACGCACGACCGTACTATTACTTTTCGGTGGTGAATCGTCCGAGCACGATGTCTCGATCTCTTCGGCGCGCAATGTCTATGCGGCAATTGACGATACGAAATTTGAATTGATCCTTGGGTATATTGATCGTGACGGGAAATGGTGGCTCAAGGACGCTGTTGACGAGGATGTGGCGAGTGATTTGCGGCAGATCATTCCAGTGCTTGGTGCACGAAAATTCATAACCCTTCCAGACCAACGTTCGATAAGGCCGGATGTTATTTTGCCTATACTTCATGGTAAAAATGGCGAAGACGGGAGCGTACAGGGGCTGGCTCAATTACTACATATTCCAATTGTTGGATGTGATATGACAGCTAGTAGTATTTGCATGGATAAGTTGGCGACAAAAGAGATTCTTGACGCGCACCATATTCCAATTGCACCGTACCATACGCACCAATCATACGACTCTATTCCTGATTTCAATCACCTCAGCATGCGGCTTGGTAGTCCGATGTTTGTTAAACCGGCGCGCGCAGGTAGCTCTGTCGGTGTTAGTAAAGTATATAGCGATGAAGAATTGATACGTGCACTAGAGCTGGCGCATCAGCATGACGATATCGTTCTTGTCGAACGCGGGATAGCTGGGCGAGAGCTTGAGGTTGCGGTGCTCGGCAATCCGCCACATCATCAAACTAGTGGTGTCGGTGAGATCAAACCAGGCGGAGATTTTTATAGTTACGACGCCAAGTATTCTTCTAATAGTACATCGCAGGCGATTATTTCAGCGGAATTGGATGAGGATGTGAAAGAACATGTCAGGCAACAAGCAGGGCGTATCTATGAAATCCTTGGCTGCAAGGGTTTGGCACGAGTAGACTTCTTTTTGGCCGATGACGGCACGCTGTACCTAAACGAAGTAAATACACTTCCGGGATTCACGAATATTAGCATGTATCCAAAATTATGGCGCGCCGAGGGTGTTACCTATGGGCAGCTTATTGAACGCCTCATTCAACTGGCGATCAATGATACAATAGAATAAAAGATAAGGGGGATTATGGACGGATTTATGGTATATCTATTAATTATCATCGGTATTTTTATACTGAGCGGAATAAAGATTATCAATCAATATGAGCGTGGGGTTGTGCTGACATTTGGTAAATACACCGGGTTGCGCCAACCGGGTTTTCGTATTGTCATTCCTATCATTCAACGACTTATTCGTGTGGACGTGCGTTCTACGCCAATCGATGTTACTAAACAAGAAGTAATTACCAAGGATAACGTTACCGCCGGTATCGATGCTATCGTATATTTCCGTGTCGTTGATGCACCGAAAGCGGTCCTTGAAACAACCAACTATGTATACGCGACCAGTCAGTTTGCACAGGCGGCACTGCGCGACGTAACTGGTAACTTCGAGCTGGATGATTTGCTATCAAAGCGCGAAGAAATTAGCCAAAAGATTAAAGAAATCGTTGATGCCGAAACGTCAAAGTGGGGAATTGATATCGAAAACGTCAAAATGCAGAATATCGAGTTGCCACAAGATATGAAGCGTGCGATGGCAAAACAAGCCGAAGCCGAGCGTGACCGTCGTGCGACGATTATTAACGCTGATGGTGAAAAAGTAGCCGCGCAAAATCTTGCCGATGCGGCATCTGTGTTTGCAAAAGTTCCAGGTGCTCTAAATCTTCGTACGCTGAGTACGCTTGAGCGTATCAGTGCCGAGCCTAGTCAGAAAACAATGTTCTTGTTTCCTGTTGAGCTTATTGACGCACTTCGCGGCACCAACGGCTCTAACGGCGCAAGTGATGCGATCGCAAGTATAACGAAGAAGTAACTTGCAAATCAGTACGTACCTCTGTACTATAAGGGGAGCAATACTGCTGATTTGGCTCTTTAGCTCAGTTGGTAGAGCAGCGGCCTGAAGAGCCGCGTGTCCCCAGTTCGAGTCTGGGAGGAGCCACCAAAGAAAAAGTCTGACCCTCAGGTCGGACTTTTTCTTTGATTTGGCATCCGCCAGTTCTGGATTGGGGCTTTTGCGAGGAGCCTCCATTTATCATTCCACCCCTTGCAATCTTCCGATCGTTGCCCTATAATTCTTAGAGTTATGCGGGTGTAGCTCAGTTGATAGAGCGCTTCCTTGCCAAGGAAGAGGTCGAGAGTTTGAGTCTCTTCACCCGCACCAAGAAAAGAACCGACCGCGCGTCGGTTTTTTTCTTGATATGAATGCTCAAACTCTCGACCTCTTCGAAAGATTAAAATAGCCGAGAGCAAGGCTCTCTTCCAGACCCGACAGGGTCGGGAGAGTCTTTGAGTCTCTTCACCTGCATAATATGACGCCTCCTAAAGCTCACTTAATCGGGGTTCTTTTGTTTATTGATCGATTGCACGGTTTCATCCTGCGTCAGGTGACGTAGACTTCACGAGACAAAATTTGCGAATTAACAGATTGAAATGAAGGTCATAACCTAACTGAGGAGATTCCCATATTGGTCTTAACTTTAATAAAGATATTTATAACTTTATAAAGTCCTGTATACTACGTGTATGGACTATCAAACAAAATTACAAGAAATTATTACCGCCAGCGGTTTATCTCAACAATCACTAGCTGAAAAAATTGGCACATCTCTCGTAACCCTTAACAACTGGCTGAATGGCAAATCTACTCCCACTCGTAAGGCCCTGCAAACAAGTATTGATACCCTTTATGTCAAATACCTTGGGGGTAAGGAAGAAAAATCAGAGCGGCGAATCAAATATTATGGCCTGCGCGATCTCGCTACTTCGTTCTATCTGAAGCCGGCGATGAAATTGCTTGGTGGCTTTGATGAATTCAAGACAGATTACGATATTAACGATATTTTGGAGCTATATAATGTTCTTTTGTATGTGGAGAATTTAGCCCTACCTAAGGATATTGAAAAAACAAAACTGGATGAGTATATAGATCTTAAGCCCAAACTGCATAAATCGATTGCAACTTTCTTTAATGGCATTACCGAGATTAACGTGTCGTCTGTAATTGCGGATGTTGATTCTAATTATCACGATGACTTATTAGCGCTTCTTGCTCGTTATAATCTATATAACAACATAACTTCAAGTGTGATGTTGGGCGCCCTTAAGTCTTCGAAGGTTGCTATATGGAGTCTTCTGGCTAGTAAAGAAATTGTAAACAAATATGACGAAGATATTCGAACATTGATTGTATCTGACCCGGAAAATGCAGAACAAATAGTCCATAAATATCTCGAGAAGAGGGAAAGGCGAGAAGTTTTTTTGCCACCAAGTTTCACTAAAGATGATGCACGCTCCCTTTTGGAGGCCTATATAAACGATAAAGATGCCAACCCAAACTATCTACAGCTTATAGCGGCGGCGAAAGTCCTTCCAATTGCAGGGATTGACGCCAAAATAAAACTGCTTGCCAGGCGTAAACACGATGAATGGACAGATAATTTCTTTAAGGACAATCAAGGTGGTGTAACGTTTGGCATTGAAGTGGTTATATCTGAAAAACAAGAGGAAGCCGTCGAGATATCTCAAGAAGGTCAAACTACTAAGTTTGCGTACAGCAAGAAATGGCTAGTGGAGCATTCCGATAATCTTTCTGCGCTAAGCAACTTTATTCATCTTTTCCCACTAGCCAATAAGCATATAATTTTAACTTTGCCGTCATACGCAGCACAGCTCAGTGTCTTTGAACGTTTCATGAAGGTGGCCGGCAGAGATGAGTATCCGGTGGGTGCCCATTTTCAATTTATCGACCAAAGTACTTTTATGCAGACAATGATGTATGAAAAATTTTTGCGGTCTCAAGATAAAGAACTTGAAGATGTGATTGCGTGGTTTTTTAATAACTATCTTAAAGAGACTTTTAGTGCGGACGGTTTCAATTATACGGTTTCAAGTAAGACTAGCACCTATCTGGAAAAATGTGTGCATGTATTTACCGAAATGGACAGTGTCATAAGACAATTTAAGCTATACGCCGAAGATGGTTCAATTGACCAAGGCTTATTATCTGGAACTTCTCATCCAATTAAGTACAAAGATATTCCTAGTCAAGTAACCAGTAAATATGCATACACGACCGATAGCACCGAAATATTCGCAATAATGCACTATTTATTTTCGGATCAATCGGGGCTCGGATACATAGATGAGAACTTGAAGGGCGATAGTTTTTTTGATTTATTGTCAAATAATGAAGTTAAGCACAGTAACTTCCATGACCACCAGAAGCAAGCTCTAGACGAGCTTATGAAATGGGATATTATCCAGAAGACTTCAAAGCGTTTAATTTTCTGCAGTGATCGGCGAGTGCTTATTTTGAAAAACTTGTTCCAGGTCGAAGTGTTAAGCTACTATCACTATTCCGATGAGGCTAGGGCGGAAATAGATGCAATGGTGAGTAAGGGGTGGTTAGTAATGAAGGAGTCCTTACTTACCGATCCTGAAGCGAAATACTTCAGCTATTATCTAAATCAAGAGGATTCAAGCAATGGTCCGGATTTGCGCAACATGTATATTCATAAGTCTATGTCTATTAGCGATAAGGCGAATGAAAATAAACACTACCAGACATACATTATTGCACTTAGATTGTTTTTAGCGTTAATCATTAAGATTGATGATGACTTTTCTGCAAAGATGCGCATTGCAAAGACTAAAAAGTAATAGCTATCAAGTAAATCGAGTAGCCGATTTCGGACGTGTTAATATGGTTATAACT
>CBIHME010000052.1:0-5668 GCA_966210965.1 uncultured bacterium | reverse complement strand
CTCGTGAGTTCCTCTCCACCGAAACGCAGGTCGATAACTAAAGCGCAGGAAAATTAACGTAACATGCCGTCGTATCATCCAGCTGCACTCGGTTTGCCAGGACCAATCCCGAACCCGCAACGCAAGCCACATTACCTTTTAAATAGTACGTGATCGATGCGCTGGTTCCTGATCCTGAATTATACCAAGCGCCCATATATTGCCTGCCGCCGCAGTTCATCGACTGCGTACTCGGAGCTGGCAGTGATGGCGTCACCGTCTTTACTGCCGAATCGAATCCTGCAACATACCCAGACGCGCCAGCGCCGCTGCAGGCGCCCGTACTATCTGTCACATTTGCACAATCGGCCGTTGACGGACCTAAGCACGGATAGGCAAAAATTGGGTATGTGTCATTAATGGTCGTGTACGAGCGAATAGCCCGCGCGTATGCTCCGACAGAATTGATGGTTTTAGTGTTCTCGGCACGTGCCTGCACGCCGTTATATGCCACGATAGCGATTGCCGCCAATATGCCGATAACGACAATCACAATTAACAGTTCGACGATCGTAAATCCTGTTTGTTTTTGCGCCCACGCTTTTTTCATAGCTTTATCGTATCATAAGTGTTCATGCGCCGCTTGGACGCGGCAGCGACAATCGATAAATAATCTTCAGTACCTAACGGACCAAGACGAAGGTATTCTTCCCCTTTTTAATCAACGACACGTCATCTAGTTGTCGGTCGTCCGCAACCTTTAGTCCGTTCACCGAGACGGCGCCGCCGGCAATCAAGCGACGCGCTTCACCGTTACTTGCAACGATTGACGCATCAATTAACGATTCTATGATCGATTTCCCGACAGATACAGTTGGAATTTCACCCGCTAGTGTTTCCAGGTCGTCGCGAGTGAGATCAGCGAATTGTCGCGTCCCAAATAGTACTTCCGTTACGCGCTCGACACTTTCGAAGCGCTCTTTGCCATGAACTAGCGTTGTCACCTCGCGGGCAAGCGCACGCTGTGCAGGACGGCCGCCAGGATTTTGCTTTTGATGATCAGCTAATTCATCTAGCTCTTCTTTCGAAAGTAACGTGTAGACTTTTGCGTAATCAATCACACCTTCATCATCAACATTTAACCAGAATTGGTAAAATTTATAAACACTCGTCTTCTTTGGGTCAAGCCAAATGGCGCCGTCTTCTGATTTACCAAATTTTTTACCTGTCGCTTTGTTGATCACTAGCGGAGTTGAATATACATGCGCTTCACCGCCTTCCATGCGTCGAATCAAATCGACGCCTGCGATTGAATTACCCCACTGGTCAGCACCACATAATTGCAACGTGACCCCGTGATTTTTGTACAGATGGACGAAATCATACCCCTGAATAAGCGAGTAGCTAAACTCTGCGTAACTGATGCCAGCGCCGCCCTCGCCAAGACGAGATTGGACAAAATCACGACCGAGCATCATGCTCATTGGCACGTGCTTACCGACCATGCGAAGGAAATCAAGATAGCTAATATCCTTAAACCAATCGTAGTTATCGACGAGCGTAAAGGGCTTATCCGCAAATACTGTTTTATACTGCGCGGCGATACCAGCTTTGTTCTTAGCGATCTCATCAAGCGTCTTAAGATTACGCTCATCCGCTTTGCCGTCCGGATCGCCAATCATACCAGTCGCGCCGCCAACGAGCAGAACCGCTTTGTGTCCATGATCGACGAAATGACGCACCATCATGGCTGCAGCGAGATTTCCAATAGTCATACTGTCCGCGCTAGGATCCACGCCAAAATAGAATGAAATAGGAGCGCCGTCTAGTTCTGTAATGTCGTTGAACGTAGTTTGGTTAACAAAACCTCGCCACTGTAGCTCCTCGGAAAGCTTCATGTTGTCTCCTATCTGTTATTACTATCAGCAAGTATACCAGAAAATACCACTGGTATCGGCGAAAATGATGCTATAATGATACTAATACTGCTTATGGGAAAAATACGACGTGGCCAAAAAACCTTTTAAATCACGCAATCTAAGCGTGTACTCTAATTTAACGCGCAAACACAAGACGCGTCGCGACGCCGACTCTCGAAAAAAAGCAGAGTATCTTGCGACCTTACCAAAAGACCCGATTAAACGAATACTACACCGCATGAAACCTAAAAACTTCTTTGGCTATTGGTTCAGTAAAAAAGGTGGCATAATGGCTCTCAAAATTGCCGGAGTCGGTATGCTTATGATGGTTTTGACCGTCGGTGCTCTATTTGCCTACTATCGCAAAGATCTCGATTCTATTCGACCAGGTGAAATCAGCAAACGCGTCCAGACAACCGTCACCAAATACTACGACCGAAACAATGTTCTCTTATGGGAGGACAAGGGCGATGGAAATTATAAATTAGTCGTCGACGGCAAAGATATCAGCAAATACATGAAGGATGCGACCATTGCCATCGAGGATCGAGACTTCTATAAGCACGGCGGCATCAGTATTAGTGGCATTACTCGCTCGCTTATCAATAACGCCAACGGTGGCAGCGTCCAGGGTGGCTCAACCTTAACACAGCAGCTTGTCAAGCAAGTCTTTTTTGCCGATCAGGCGGCTGATCGCGGTCTGGGTGGTGTACCACGTAAGATAAAAGAGATGATTCTTTCTGTTGAAGTAGAGCGCATGTACGACAAAGATAGCATTCTCGACCTATACCTTAACGAGTCTCCGTACGGTGGACGGCGAAATGGCGTTCAATCGGGCGCACAGACATACTTTGGTATTAACGCAAAAGACATCACACTACCGCAAGCGGCTTTACTTGCAGCCATCCCAAATCAGCCCGGACTTTACGATCCATACAACGTCGCTGGTCATGAAGCGCTCATTTCGCGACAGCATAAAGTACTCGATAGTATGGTTGAGGTAGGTTCGATTACAAAAACACAAGCTGAAGACGCGAAAAAAGTCGCTATCCTAGATACAATCGTTCCCGCTTCCGATCCATATGTGGGTATAAAAGCACCACACTTCGTTCAGATGGTCCGCGCACAACTCGAGCGCGAATTAGGCAAGACAACTGTGGGTCGTGGCGGATTAACCGTCAAAACCACGCTTGATGTCCGCATTCAAGATAAACTCGAAGAATCCATGAATGCGATGTTTGCATCATCGACGCCTGCATTTGCCGGCTTTGATAACGGAGCTGCAACCGTCGAAGATACGCAGACCGGACAAATTGTCGCTATGATGGGAAGTCGCGACTTTAACTATCCTGGATTTGGTCAGGATAATGCGGCGACTGCCTATATTCAACCGGGTTCAACCATAAAACCATTTGTCTATGCACAACTATTCAATAACCAGGGCGAAGGCAAGGCTAATTATGGCAGTGGCTCGGTGCTTTCCGACGACAATTCGATGAATGCAATTTACGGCGCACAACTAAAGAATGCAGATGGTAGGTATATGGGCAGCATAAATATACGCCGCTCGCTCGCGCTGTCCCGAAACGTTCCTGCGGTCAAGGCTATGCATGTTGCGGGCATCGAACCAACGTTGACGACAATTCGCGCCCTTGGTAATACTAACTACTGTACTCAAGGTGCAGATGCGCAGGTTGGGCTGTCATCAGCAATTGGTGGGTGCGGTAATCGACAGATCGATCTAGTTAACTCATTTGCTTCATTAGGGCGCATGGGCGTCTACAAACCCTACAGTACTGTTCTAGAAGTAAAAAACAGCCAGAACGAGATTATCAAAAAATATAAGGACGAGAGCAAGAACGTACTTGACCCGCAAGTGGCCTATATTATTGCCGACATCCTTAGTGACGACAATGCTCGCGCCGGACTGTACGGACGCAACTTCTATGGGCTGTCTGTACCTGGCGTAAAAACTGCGACAAAAACCGGTACATCTGATAAAGGTGGACAACCGAAGGATATCTGGACAATGAGCTACAGTCCGGCGCTTACTATGGGCGTATGGCTTGGTAATCCGGATACGCGTATTCTTACGAATGGCAACTCCTCTATTCCAGCGAAGATTATCGGTCAGGTCATGGAATATGCCCACAAAGAAGTTTATAGCACCGAAGGTAAATGGAATGCAGAAAATGGTGGCGACTGGTTTACTATGCCATCCGGCGTGCAGAAAATAAACGGCGAACTGTACCCATCTTGGTACAACAAAGCCCAAGCCCAGACAGGCACAAAGATGATGTTCGATAAAGTGTCTAAAAAGAAAGCGACCAACTGTACTCCTGATGGCGCAAAGATAGAGATTTTCGTTCAGAAGATAAATGACCCTATCACTAAGAAGGATTCTCTTATCGCTCCAGACGGATACAATCCAAACGCAGATGATGACATACATCTTTGTGGCGATGCACAGCCAGCTATCGGTAACATTAGTGCATCGGGTAAAAAAAACGTAACGATCGACGTTGATGTCGCCGCAGGTAAGAATCCGCTACAGACAGTAGAGATCCGCGTTGGCGGAACTATCATTGCGACATTACCCGCTAGCGGAGCCGGCGGAAACTTCAAGACAACATATACCGTCACCAACGAAGGACCGCAGACCATTACCGTCACTGTGACCGATTCGGTATTCTATACTGCCACAAAATCCAAAGACCACGACTTTAAAGATTAGTCGAAAGACATCAAATAAAAAATACCATTCCGTACGGAATGGTATTTTTATATCTATACTCTACTGCTGTTTTTCAACAAGATCAATCAACGATGCTTCACGCTGTGTCGAAGTTCGCGGACGACTGCTACGCGTTTGTCGTGGAGCTTCATTATTACTGCGTGGCTGCTGCTTTTGCTGTGGACTACGTTTTACATACCGACGATCCTTCGCATCGCTATGATACGCTTTTTGCTGCTGAGGCTCGCTCACGGGCTCTTCAGCCTTGTTCGCTACTACCGGACGCTTACCTAAAGGCTTTGCCGTCTTCGCAGGCTGCTGAGGCTTGTCAACAGGCTTAGCAAACATCATTTTACCGGCAGCTGTTTGCAGACTACGAATAAACTCGATCTCGATCGTTTGCCCGATGTTTTTATTTGCATGCTCGACAACAACCATCGTGCCATCAGTAAGGTAACCGACACCCTGATGCGCATCCTGGCCTTTCTGGACAAGTTCTAGTAACATCTTTTCACCGGGAAGATACGCCATACGCAAACTCTGCGCAAGCTCATTCACATTCAGCACCGTAATACCTTCTACGACCGCTACTTTGTTCAAATTGTAGTCGATCGTGCAGACCGCTGCATTATGCTTCTTGGCAAGGGTGAGTAATCGTTCATCAACCCCTTCCTCCGCCTTGCTGCCATCCTGAAGTATCTCTACCTTAAGGTGTGGCATTGCCTGCAATTCCTTCACGACATCCAAGCCATATCGGGCGCGCGCACGCTTGTCGTGATCCGCGTTATCGGCAAGGAATTGTAGCTCACCAATAACGCTGCGTGGAATAACTAACGTATCGCCAATAAAGCCTGATTGCGCAACTGCGATAATCCTTCCGTCGATCAATACTGACGTATCGACAAGAATTGGTCGTGATGCGCGACGTGATAAATTCTGACGCGGTAATTTAACAACGAGGTAGGTTACCTCAGCTAAAATCGCCAGTAACGCGATGATTATTATTGTTTGAAATGATTCCATTGTGTTTTCTTTC
>CBIHME010000051.1:0-5703 GCA_966210965.1 uncultured bacterium | reverse complement strand
GATATAAAAATTCACGTTCACCTTGGGCATTTTTTCGCTCGAGCGTGACGACAACCGACACCTTTGGCTGTCGTTCGATCTCGTTTTCGTCCGTATCCATCCGATTCGCGTATTCTTTACCTTTTCCAGTCAGTTTATAGACCCTCTCTGCTTTACTAACGTAACTTTCGTCTATTAACTTTTTAATGTGAAAGTTAAAATGATCACTAGTTAACTCAGTTGTTTTTTGTAAATCAGCAAATCCCGCCTCTGGCGTAAATAACAGGTGGCGCAAAATTGCCACCTGAGCTGGATGGGCGTTTGGCTCATAACTCATATCTTCTCCTTAGTATGTCTTACTTGATGATTTACCCCAAGCATAACCAAATGTCGGCGATGAAACTAGTAAACTACGCTTCACCTTGACGAAAATCCTAAAAAGGGTTACACTGGTACAGATTGTAAAAAATAAGTGGAAGTAATAATTATGGCAGCACGATGTGAACTCACCGGAAAAGGCAAACAATTTGGCCACAATGTCAGCTTCTCTTTGCGACGCACAAAGCGTGTCTTTAAGCCAAACCTACAAAAGAAAACTTTTGAAGTTGATGGCCAAAAAGTCACTATGACCCTGAGTACTCAGGCGATCCGTACGCTTAAGAAAAAAGGCATTCTCGCTAAAGCAAGCTAAGCTTTATCCTTCAAAAAACACCTCGCTAATAGCGAGGTGTTTTTTATTTACCACATCCCCTAGCTTCGGGTGATTTCAATAATCGTTAGTGTGGTCGGAAGAGTTGCCGCGGTTTTAATCTTATACTTTGTAGTAGTTTCAACTGGCGCGCCTAATTCTTTTACAAATGTTTCCAATGTATCTTGAGGCACTTCGTACGCTAGCGCGCTGTCCGCATAGTGAACAGGAATAATCACTTTAGCGTCAATCTGTCGCACTAAACTAGCCGCGCTGGTGGCATCGAGTGTATATCCACCGCCACCAACAGGAAGAATCAAGATATCAACCACTCCCAAAGCCTCTAGCTGATCCTCATCAAGCTTTGGAGCGATATTCCCGATAAGGGCGATGCGCACCTCACCCACTTCAATGCGATAGATAGTCGAGATTTTCTCATCCGCTTCAGTATCTAGATGGCGCGTTGCCGCAACACCCTTAATTGAGAACGGACCCAGCTCGTAGTCACCAGGCCCTTCAATAGCGAGCTGAACATCCTTACTACCCGTCACGAAACGCGCCTCGGTACCGATTTCTAGCGCATCTTTGACGGACAAATCCTTAAGTCCCACTAACGATAGCTTTGGATCTATTACAGCATTCAGTTTTTTCGTGGAAATGACAACGCCATTACCACCCTTATATTCAATATCAAACATTTTCTAACCCTTTAACCTTTCAATATATTATCACTGTCGAGCAGTACTGTGTGTTTTCCATTTAGAATTTCCGTAATAAACTTATCGCGGACACTAAGCCGGTAGTAGAACTCGTCGTAGCTCAATACAGTATAGTTTAACTCACGCGCCTCAACTTTTTCAATCTGTTTAATGACATTTTTTAACTTAGTGGCTGAGATATCACCAACCAGTAATAGGTCAACGGAGCTTCCTGAACCCTTGACGAGTACACCAGCTAACACCGCTAACCGTGCGCCAGTAAGGCTTGTAATCTGATCATACCAAGCTGCTGATGCGTGAGTTTCGACGACCGACTCTATGCGTTCGTCTGCAAATATCGCTCGGAACGGCACATAATACTCGTAGCGCTGATTAATTTCGTAGTACAACTTATTGTCGGCACTATCGCTAGTAATAATGCCCACTTCAAGCATGTTTGATAATTCGCGTCGTACGGAATTTATTTGTTCATCAATTAATCGTGTAATCTCACGTACATAAAATGCCTTTCCTGGATTATTCAGAAATAGATGTAGTAATTTTACCCGAGTCTTTGAACCAAATAGTGCGTCAATCATTTCCCTGCCTAGAATAAGTTTCGTGTTCTCATGATACCATACCTTCTATTCGATGGCGAGCCGCTGGGCTAATAGCTTTCGTGCCTCATCCAAACTACGCCACTGGATATGAGGATTGCGGCGCATCCATGTCAGCTGTCTTTTAGCAAGTCGCCAATCGATCGTTGTACTTTTTTCCTTCAAATCCTGCAGTGATAGCTCTTCATTAAGATACATATGAATGAGAGGATAGATGTTACCCGTCATTGCTTCACTGTCCCAGCCATATTTTTTGCCCAACAATATTGCCTCATCAACAACACCGTTCTGCAATAATTGTTCAATTCGCCTCTCAATCCTAGCACGCAAAATCTCCCTATCTGTAGCTATTCCTACAATAAAGCTTGTGGCTATAGGCTCTTGGCTCCTCTCGGCCGACTGCTCCTTTGTCTCTATTGCTCGGATAACATACCGTTTGTTTTTCTGGTTCTCGGGTAACATAACGTTGTTGTCATGACAATATTTATACAGCTCCTCAAGTGTCATCTGCTCAAATTTCGTTCGTAACAATGGATCAGATTCGCCTCCGAATTGGTAATTAAAAATTACAGCATCTACATACAATCCCGTCCCCCCGACTAAAAACGGAACATGTCCACGTGACCGTATCTCATCAATTTTTTGTTCAGCATATGCCTTAAAATCAGCAGCACTATAGCGCTCATTTGGAACTATAAGATCCAGCCCCCAGTGCGGTACACGAGCGCGTTCCTGTGTAGATGGCTTGGCAGTGCCAATATCCATATCTTTATATATTGTGCGTGAATCAGCGCAAATAATTTCCCCGCCGCACTTTTCAGCAAGCTCGATCGCAAGTGCAGTCTTGCCGCTTGCTGTCGGACCGACAATCACGATGAGTGGTAAATCATTTATATTTCTGGTCGCCATCGAAGCTCCTTAAAGTTGTCGACAATTAAATCTGTGCACGAAATACCTTCATGCTCGAGTAGTTGTTGCTGGACTTCACGGCCACCAGGAAATCCTGCAGCTAGACCCCCGAAGCGATTCACTAATCGATGCCACGGAAGTTCCGTCGGTCCATAATGACTGATTCCGCCAACGATTCGCGCAGCCGCTGGATGGCCAGCCAGTGCCGCCAGATCACCATAGGTCGTCACTTTTCCGGGTGGCAACATAGACATTAGCTCGTATACCCTAGCCGTCAAATTACTATCTCCAGTCATGATAGATATACTCTATTACTGCTGACCAGTCCATACACGGTACGATGTTCACCTCCTCATCATCTACAAAGCTCCAAGGTTTCGAGCCAAAAAGCACGCCATCAATACCGAAAGACACAGCAGAACGTAAGTTCTCTGGATAGTCATCAATCAAAAGCTTCGCACCCAGTTCATAGCAAATTGATCCTTTAGGGCGAAACGGTCGGCCATCATGTGGATTACCCGCAAAATGAACGTCCGCAAACAAATCCGGCAACTGCCGACGCAGCCAATCGACTGTTTTCGTTTTAAAATATTCATTCCGTGCCGTTACTAAAATCACGTCAAAGTCACGCTTTAGCCTTGCCAGCGCCTCTTTTGCCCCCGCTACCGGCTCTAGGTGAATGTTATCACTCTCTAGGAAACTTTTAACTATCGCTTCAGTCTCTTCTTGACTGCTACCGAAGACCTTTGCGAGATCGAACGTCACGAAATCCTGAACCGTCAATCTACTACCCCGAAGCGCATTATGATGGCTAGCTATGCCGTCAACGAAAGGAAAGAGGACGTCATCAATATCCACAGCAATAACCGGACGTCCTGCAGTGTCCGCCATACTACAATGCCTTGATGTAGTCTGCTAGTTGATCGAGCGCCACTTTTTCTTCGCCAGCCTGCGTTCGTACACTTACTTCACGGACCTCTTTATCCTGCGGGCCAACGATTAACTGGACCGGTATTTTCCAGTTGGTTGCTTCGCGAATCTTTTTGCCGAGACTTTCATTGCGATCGTCGCGAGTAAAACGAAGCTCGTTATACTTAACTGGCTGCATCAACACCACACCGCGGAGCGTCTGCTCAATCTCTTCCACATAATCGAGCACACTATCATTGATCGTCAGAATGCGTATCTGTTCGGGTGCAGCCCATAATGGAAACCAGCCGCCCGTATGTTCTATAAAGACACTCAAGAACCGCTCAATCGATCCAAGTAGAGCACAGTGAATCATGACCGGCTGCTGCGGCTGACTGTCAGTGTCGGTATATGTCAGGCCAAATCGCTGCGGCTGGACAAAATCTAGCTGCACCGTTGCCACTTGATGCTCACGACCCAAGGCATCTGTCGCCATAAAATCAATTTTTGGACCATAGAAGGCGGCTTCACCTTCTTGCTCGAAGTAATTGAGCTCGTTTGCAATCACCGCCGCCTTTAGCTGTGCTTGAGCAGATTCCCATAATGCTAGGTCACCCAAATATCCTTCACCTTCATCACGGTAGCTGAGCCGCACTCGTAGATCCATTCCAATGGTTGAATATAGCTCACGCGCCGAGGCGAGTAATCTATTAATCTCACTCTCAATCTGATCTTGTCGACAAAACACATGACTATCATCCTGTGTCAATGAACGCACACGGTTAAGACCGCCCAGTTCACCCGTTTTTTCATCACGATAATCAGTCGTCGTTTCAAGGTAGCGCACGGGCATATCCTTATAGCTCCGTGGCCGAGAAGCAAAAATCTGCGTATGGTGCGGGCAATTCATCGGCTTCAGTGCAAAGTCATCGTCAGTTTCTTGGCTTGTGACTAGGAATAGCTCATCGCCAAACTTTGCCCAGTGACCCGATGCTTCGTATAGCGCAGTTTTTGTAATGTGTGGCGTGAAGACTTTGCTAAAACCATGCGCCTGACGCAGCTGGTTAGAATACTGCGCCATAATATCACGCAGCACAGTACCGCGAGGCGTAAATAACGGCAACCCTGCTCCGACAAGATTAGATACCGTATATAGATCTAGTTCTTTACCAAGTTTGCGATGATCACGCAGCTTAGCCTGCTCCAGTCGTTCTAAGTAAACATCGAGTTCTTCCTGTGAGGAAAATGCCACTCCGTATAATCGCTGCATCTGCGGGTTCGTCTCTTTACCGCGCCAATACGCCCCGGCGACACGCATTAACTTAAACACGCCGACGTCCTTAGTATTAGCAACATGCGGCCCACGACAGAGATCAACGAATTTGCCATTCTTGTAAAATGACACTTTTTCGACGACAGCATCGCCTTCATTAGCTAACCCAAGTTCATCAACGTCCAATTCCTTGGCAACGGTCGTACCTGAGCGCTTTAAATCATTCAATAGCTCTTCTTTATATGGCTGATTGTTTTCTTTTGCCCATTCGATTGCTTGGCCGATTGGCATTTCGAATTTCTCAAAATCATCACCATATTCGATAATACCGCGCATCGCCTTTTCAATCTTACCGAAGTTTGCTTCGGAGATCTTCTTTTCGCCCAGATCAATATCGTAATAAAAACCGTTTTCAACAACGGGACCAACACCGAACTTTGCCTCTGGCCATAAACGCTGAATTGCGGCCGCAGTAATATGCGCCAAGCTGTGTCGCATTGCATGTAATTGTTCGTCATTCATGTTCATTCTCCTCATTTTAATAAATAAAAAACACGCGAGATCCGGCTTTAAAAAATTAAATCCATATATCGCATGTCTCGGACCCTTTTAACGGGCGGTTCCACCGGA